>JAILIX010000028.1 GCA_024695065.1 Fretibacterium sp.
TTTTGTAGATGATGTCGATAGAATCCTTCAGGTTTGCAATCGACTGGCTGACCATAGGCTTAAGCGGCACCACAAGGGTGTCCCCCGGCTCCACCACGGCCGAGAAGCCCTTTGGAGCCTTCCACTCCCTGCTGGCAAACATCCCGGTGTTCCGCGTCAGACGCACCACCGACCCATCGCTCTTCAGCAGGTACAGCAATCTTTTGTGCGCGCTCTTCACCGCGCCACCCGCGGCATTCACGTAGGCGTTGATGGTCATGGCCGGATTGTACAGATGCGACGACGCGGCGTACACCGCACCCATCACGTTCACCGTCAGCGGCACATCCGGCACCCTCAGCGCGTCGCCGTTCTCAAGCTCAAAATCCCACAACGTGTTCTTTATGTTCTCCGGCACATCCAGCTTGACGATGACGCGCCCCATGATGTCAATGTTCCTCAGACGGTTGATCAGCTGACGCTTCACGGCCAGCTCCGCAGCACCGTTGCTGGTGGTCAAAGCGGTGCTCTGCTGGGAGAACATCAAATCGCGCTCCATCTCGTCCGCCATCTCTGACAGCGCCGCCCTCTGCTCCCTCGCCACGCTCGCGCGCGTGAACACCGCCCCCCTCAGGAAAGCCCTGCGGGTGAAGCCCCCCGCCCGGGTGATGAGGTCGGACAGCCGCTCGCCCTTCAGCATCGCGTAGGTCCCGGGACGCGCCACCTGCCCCGAAATCGTCACCATCCTCTGGCTGTCCCACTCCGGGATTACAAGGACCGTCAGCCGGTCAGCGTGTTCCAGCGGCAGGTTGTGGGCCGGGTCGCCCCGCATGGCCGCCCGCAGGTCGATGGTGAAACGCTCGCCCACCGGGCCCTCCAGTGAAGGAGTGACCCGCGTCAGCTCGGCTTTCTCAGACGACAAAGGCAGCAGCCCCCCCGCCCGGTTGATCAGGTCCATCACCCGTGTCCTTCCAGGTTCAATGACATAAGAACCCGGGCGTGCCACCTGCCCGCTCAGCACCGCAGACGTGGCGGAGTTAATGACCGGGAACAGCCTCAGCACATCCCCATCCTCCAGCAGCGCGTCCTTCAGTTCGTCAAACGTCCCCTCCAGAGCCCCCCGGTACGTGTGATTGAAAATCTTGTAGTACTGTATCCGTCCCGTGAATGTCTGGGCCTTCATCCCGCCGGCAATGTACAGCAGGTCCTTCACCCGGGTGCTTCCGTTCAGCTCATACACGCCGGGGGTCTGCACCTCCCCCGCAAGGCCGACCAGCGGCCCCACCGGCGGCACAAAGATCACGTCCCCGGCCTCCAGCATCGCGTCCTGGCTCTTGTCGCCCTTCAGCAGCATGGCGTACATATCAAAGGTCGTGACCGTCCGGCCGCCCCGCTTCAGCTCTATCCGGCGCATGGTCCCCGTCCCGGACGGACCGCCGGAGGCCAGCAGCGCGTTCACCAGCGTCGCGAAGGAGGATACCGTGTAGGCACCAGGGCGGTTTACGTTGCCCGTCACATAGACCAGAATGGATTTCAGGCTGCCCATGGCCACGTTCATCTGATAGCCCGTGAAGTACTGGTCAAACCTGGCGTGGAGGATTCTCTGCGCCTCCGTCAGGGTGTAACCCGCCAGGCGGACCGCACCGATGTGGGGCACAATGGCCATGCCGTCCCGGTTAATCCGGACTCGGTAATTTCCCTCCTCAGGGATGCCCCAGAGGGTGATGGTCATCTCATCATCCGGCCCCAGCAGATAGTCCGGGGTCACAGGCACGGAGTCCAGCGGCGCGTAGGTCGAGGGGGGACGGCGGAAGAATCTCATCCCGAACCTCGGCAGACGGCGGAGAAGGGTCCCCACGGGATTGCCGCCCACCCCGCCCTCATTCAGGGCTTCTTCAAAGTACTGATTGATCTCCTCCGGGGTGATCTCCCGCTCGGCAGGCGCCGACAAATCCGATCCCGCCGGGTTCTGGGTCTGGAGCGGGGGCGTCACTTCTGCCTCCGCCCCGCTTTCTGCCGCCGGGCTCCTGGTCTCAGAACCTGCCGGCGCCGGGGCCGGGACTGCAGCAGGAGCCGATGTTCCTGTGCCCCCCACCGGCGCAGCCACAGGCGCAGCGGCAGCGGCCGGCGCGACGGCTGTCGCTGCCAGAGCCGGCACAGCGCTCAGACAGAAAACGGCAGACAGGATACAAACAAAGCGTCTCATTCGCCCGAAGCGGTAAAGGAACATCATCAAAACCCCTCAGTCTTTAAAATCTTTATTAATTCTTAATCTTTAATCTTTAAATCTTTAATTTTCTGACTCTGCCCGCGGAAAGAAGAGCTCCGCAAGGCTCTGTGCCCCGGAATTCCTCTCCGCGGTCTCATCGAAGGAACAGTAATCCTTCAGGAGCTGAGTTACATTCTGCTTCAGCACCATGGGCCGCAGCTGGCCCAGCAGACGCTCCGGCGTGCGGACGTGCCCGCCCTCCCGGCCCGCGTCAATGCGCCAGGTCGAGAGCAGCATCGTGTCCTGCTCCCAGACGTGGTCGCTGGGACGGCCAAACCAGCTGCCAAACCACTTCTCCGCCGGGATCTCCATGTGGACGCCCGCACGGGTGTAATCCCTGTCGGTGGTCAGCCGGTCCGTCCTTGTCCACCAGAACCCCAGAGCCGTGTCGTCCCAGTGGCGGACCGCCGCAATTTTTACGCCCACGTCGGTGTCCGCGTAACGGCCCCAGTCCAGCTGCAGGTCCAGGTCCGGGTTGGCAAAGTTGTACCCCGCCTGGAACCAGGCCATCCAGCGCCAGGGGTCTCCTTCCGAGCCACGCCATTCACCCTGACGGGGGCCGCTGATGTTGCGATAATTCATCTTGCCTCTTACGAAGTCAGCAAACAACTCCGGATGCCGATCTCGCTGGGCCGCCAGCCGCGCCCCCAGCCAGCCCCGCCCCATATACCAGCGGGCCCAGAGGTTGACGCCGAAGTACTCCTCATCCAGCCAGCCGGCCTCTCCCATCAGCCAGACGCCGTTGCGGCCCCCCGTCAGGTTTTTGACGTACAGGGCCGCCGCCTGCTGAAGGCGGATCTTGTCGTTCATGTCCGGCTCCCACCAGATATTGACGTTGTTGTACAGCGGGAAGCGCACGTCCACATAAGCTCCCCAGCCCTTTGAATACCGCCCCTGATAGATCAGGTCCAGGCTCCAGCGGTTCTGATAATCGTCATCCAGGGTCTGGTCAAGGCGCGGCTCATAGACAATCATGGCCTTGAGGGTGTGCCGGGCGCGGTCCGCCAGCAGGCCGCTGCGGTACGCTCCCTCCCGCCAGGGCGAAAGTCCATCCTCCGGAGGCAGGGCGCCGCCCTCCCCCTCTTCTGCCGTTTTCGGCACAGCAACGGCTGCCACGTCCTGAGAAGCCGCCGCGCTCTCAGACGCCGGCGCCTCCCCGGACTTCAGGGCCTTCCCCGCGGCTGACCGTCCCCCCTCCTGAGCCCAGGCAAAAACCGCGGGCTGGAGGAAATTCTCCCCACGCAGGGAGCGGGCCCGGATGTCAAACATCAGGAAGCCAGGGAACTCCGCCCTCACGATAGGGACACCGGAGATTCTGGGAACCAGAATCACCGTGTCCGTCTGGGGCAGCACCGCCGACAGCACCACCAGCACTCGCACCATCGCCTCCGCGTGGGAGGCATGGCCGTAATTTTCATAGGCCACGAGAACCGTCCGGTTCCCGATCTCTATGTCCACGTCCCTCACCCGGACGTGCTTTTCCAGTCCTCTTTCAATGCGGTCCAGCAGCTCTTCCGGCGTGGTGTCCTCCCACTCCGGAATCCTGGCCTCTCCGGGGACATTGATGCGCCGCCTGCGGGGGGAGCCGGTGAAGAGGAAGGGGCCGTTGAGGTTCAGCCTCTGGGAGAACGTGAACACATACTCCTCATCCCGCTGGCGGCTGAAGGACACCTCCGTCCCCCAGGGAGCCTTCAGCACAAGGCCATAGTTAAACTTTGACGCAGGGGCGTCAGGGTGGACCCGGAAGCTCCCCACCCTGTCCGCTTCATAGTCCATGGGGCTGTACTCCGCCTTGACCGTCAGCCAGTCCGTCACATCCCAGGCAATGCCGCCGAAAAAGCCGTTCATGCGGTCCGAGCCATAGCCCGCCGAGACGCTGAAGTCCCCCCAGCGCCATGTGGCAACCCCGTACCAGGACTTCATCAGCTCCGTGCCCATCATATCCGTCACACCGGCGGCCAGCGAGGGCAGGTACCATTGTTTGGAGCGATAGAGCATGGCCTTGAGGTCAATGGCCTTGTCCATGTAATAGCGCCCCTTGACTTTTTGGTTGAAGCTGTTTTTCCAGGTGACCCAGATATTGTCAAAGTTGGTGAACCTGGCGTTGACCTCCAGCCAGGGCAGCCACGCAAGGTCAAGGAAGTAATATCGGTAGGGGGAGACATGGGTGTAGCCAAAACGTCCGTGCCCGTCGCCGGGCATCTCCGCCGTGGGGTACTCCCAAAGGCCTGTGAAGCCGGCATTGGAAGAGGTCACCGCCCCGGCGCGGGACGCGCAGAGGGAACATATTAAAAACAGGACAATGACTGAACGTCTGACCACCCCACACACCGCCTTCTGAATATATCCGCCTTGCATTTTAGGATAATTCCAACGCCCCGTCAAGGTGCCGCCGCGCTCCGGTCCGTTTCAAAATCCCCCCAAAAAAGTTCTGCTCCCCATCCCCAAAAAGAAGCTCTGCTCCCCGGGATGGAAGAGCAGAGCCTTTGTTTCAGATTGCTGCAGTAATTCAGTAATTGAACAGGAATGACTGCTGCTTTTACTTTTACTGCTGACTAGCGGGCCTTCCTGCGAAGGGCCAGCGCACCCAGAGCCAGCGCCGCGAGGCCGGCAAAACCGCCGTTGCAGCCGCCGGAACCCTTGTTGGAGACGGGGCTGCCCGTAAGCTCAGTGCCCGCCGCATACAGCTGTGACTCAACCACCGCAGCTGTGAAGACGGCATACTTGGCCGCATCGGTATCAGTGGTCTCCTTGAGATTAGCGTCATAGATCTTGCCCGCCACATGACCTTCTGCCGCCACCGTAACATCCGTCGTGCGCAGAAGATCATAAACCTTAACTGTTCCCGCAACAATCTGACTCGTCAGGCCCGTCAGATTCACAGCAACGACATATTTCTTGCCCGGCGTAAGGTTTTTCAGCCAGCCCAGCGCCAGTGTCTTCTTCCCCTCAACCGTCGGAGTCGTCACATCACCGCTGACGCAGTCAGACGAGAGCACCGTAGCATCCAATGACTCAGCAACAGTAGAAGGAACAACAACCGACATCGTACCGGACGACAGATGACCGCCATGCCCCGCATCATCCGCAAACGCCGCACCGGCAAAGCCCATCAGCGCAACCGCCAGCAAAACCGCAAAAAACTTCTTCATAACCTGCACCTCTTTCTCAAAAATAAAACAAAACACAACAAAACACAACAAAACACAACAAAACACAACAAAACACAACAAAA
>JAILIX010000132.1 GCA_024695065.1 Fretibacterium sp.
TCCGTCCCCGATGACGGACCAGTCCACCGTGGTCTCCTGTCCAAACACGCTGAACTCGATGAAGGTTCCCATCTTGCGGATGAGCTTCAGCCCCTGGATGACGCTGGAGGGATGCCCCGTGGCCTCGATGTAGATGTCGCAACCATAGCCCTCCGTCAGGGCCTTGATCTCCTTCTCCACATCGCACTTGCCGGGATTGAGGGTCAGATCCGCGCCGAACTCTTTGGCCCTCTCAAGCCGTGCGTCCACCATGTCCAGGGCGATGAGGCACTTGGGATTCTTCATCCTGGCGTAGGTGATCATGCCGAGGCCCAGCGTCCCCGCGCCGGCAATGACCAGCACGTCCTCGTTGGTGACCGACGCGCGGTCCACGGCGTGCTTGGAGCAGGAGAAGGGCTCAATCAGCAACGCCTTCTCAAAGGCCAGATCCGACGGCACCTTGTGGACAACGCAGTTCTTGGTGTAGCGAACGTACTCGGCCATGCCGCCGTTGGTGTAGGACATGTAGCCCAGCATATCGTGGGGCTGGCACATCCAATACCGGCCGCTCTTGCAGAACTTGCACTTTCCGCAGGGGACGATCTGATCCGCTGTCAGACGCTCACCCAGCTCATAGCCCTCGACGTTCTCACCCAGCTGGACGACCCGGCCGAAGAACTCGTGTCCGGGGATGAACGGCGGCTTCACCCATGCCGGCTGCACATCGTCGCCCCAGTACCGGGCGGCTTTGTGGTAGCACTTGACATCGGAGGTGCAGATGCCGCAGCCTTCCGTCTTGATGATGATGTCGTCAGGCCCGCACTCCGGCGTCGGATAAGCCGTCTCGAAGCGATAGTCGTCCTTCGAGTAGGCCACCAACGCCTTCATGGTCTTTGGGATGCTTCCCCTTGCTGCCATACTCCCATTCCTCCTTAAGATTTGTTTATAAAGCAGTTTTACTAATTGGTTTTTTAACTATACTACCCATCGTCTGTTTTGTCAAATTGAAGCGGCTATCCGTCGAAAGAGCGTTGAAGTACCGTTTAATAACGGCGTTTTATAAAACCCCTTCTTTTTTGAGGGAGATATGATAAAATAAGTATGAATGAGTGAAAGGAATTGGGAGATATATAAATGACTTTCTGAAGGGGGCGGGCGTATGGCAGGTCCTGACACCATGAATGCGGATATCAAAACCCGCAACCGGAAAAGGATCTACGAACTGCTGTTCAGCAATCCCTCCATGACCAAGCCGGAACTTGCTGCGCAGTTATCCCTTTCCCTCCCCACCGTCCATGCCAACCTGACCGCGCTGCTGAAGGACGGTCTGGTGCGGGAGAACGGATTTCGCGAGAACACCGGCGGACGCAAGGCAAGAGACTACTCCATCGTGAAGGATGCCCGGCTGGCGGTGGGGCTTGACATCACAATGCACCACGTCACTGCTGTTGCGGTCAACGTAGCCGGCGAGATTATCGATATGATCCGTCTCCGAAGAAATTTTGAGTTCACAGACCTTTATATGCAGCGCCTGGGGCTGCTGGTGGATCAGCTGATTGTTCAGGCGGGCATTCCCCGCAACCGGATCCTTGGGGTGGGCCTTGGGGTCCCCGGGCTGGTCACGGAGGACTGCAGACGGATATTTTATGGAAAGATTCTGGACTTTGAGGGCGCGTCCGTCGAGGACTTTTCAAAATATATTGACTTTCACTGCGCCCTCTTCAATGATGCCAAGGCCGCGGGTTTTGCCGAATTCTGGCGTCAGACCGAATTGCAGGACGCCTTTTACATCATGCTCAGCAGCAATGTGGGGGGAGCCGTTTATAAGGGCGGCAGCATTTCCTCCGGAAAAAACCGGTGTGCCGGGGAGATTGGGCATGTTAAGATTGACGCCCGCGGCCCCCGGTGCTACTGCGGGCAATATGGATGTCTGGACTGCTACTGCGCCGCCTCGGTGTTGGCCAGCCGGTATGACGGCAGCCTGGAGGCTTTCTTCAGGGACCTGAACGGCGGCGGCGCAGAGGCGAAGCTCATATGGGATGTCTATCTGGATCACCTGGCGAAGGCTGTCAGCACCATTCGTCTGCTGTTCGACTGCCCTATCATCATCGGGGGGTATGTGGGCCAGTATCTGGACAGCTGGCTGGATGACCTGCGAAAGAGAATCAAGGCACTGGACTCCTTCAACACCCCCCTGGAGGACGTGAGGACCTGCCGGTTTAAGAAGGAGTCTATTGCTGCCGGGGGAGCCCTCTACTTTATCAACGAGTTTCTGGAGAGTATCTGAACAGCTTCGCCCCAGCCGCGCGGCGTGAGCGCCTGAATCCGGAAGGAGTCTATTGCTGCCGGGGGAGCCCTCTGCTTCATCAACGAGTTTCTGGAGAGTATCTGAACAGCTCCGCCCCAGCCGCGCGGCGTGAATACCTAGCTTTCCAGTATCTTTTGGAACAAGTGCTCCACGGTATCCGTCTCTGTTCTGGCGATTGCGCGAATGTCAGGTTTCGCGCTCCGGACGGTTGCGGGATATCCCACCAGTTCCAGCATTTCCTTGTCGTTCTCGTTGTCTCCGATGGCCATGCACTCCTGAGGGGAGATGCCGAGCTCGCGAAGTACACGGGCCAGCGCGGAGCCCTTGTTGACGTCCAGAGGCATGGTGTCCATCCACACGAGGCCGCTGGTGACGACCGCGCAGCGTCCCCTGAAAAGGTCCCGCCAATAGCGCCCGTCGCCCACGCCCTCCCGCTCATAGATGGCTATCTTCATGTAATCCTCCTCTATGTTCAGGAGGTCCGGGATGATTTCAACGTCATACTTCAAAACGTCGATCAGATAATGGTAAAAGTTCATATCCTTGGGATGGATATATTCCTTCATGACTCCGGCCACCATGGCCTCCGTGTCCCCTCTTTGCGTCACCGCGCGGATGATGTCCCGCCCCAGTTCCCGGTCCATCCGCTCCCTGTGCAGCATGCGGCCGTGAAAGAAACTGAAGCAGCCGTTCTCGCAGATATATCCGATTTGTTCTTTCACCGGGGCAAAAAGACGCTGAAGATTGCCATAGGGCCTTCCACTCGCTGCAAAGAACAAAATCCCCTTCTGCCGGAGCCTTTGAATGTAATCGAAGGCGTCCGGCTGAAGGGACTGAGCTCCATTCAGGAGCATCGTGCCGTCCAGGTCGCTGGCGATGAGTTTTATTTTGGGCATTGTGTAAGACCTCTCCTTTTCTGACAGCGGCAGCTCACGATGGTCCCGGCGGACTTCCTCCGGTTCATTCCCCCAGCGCGGGCCAGACCTGCCGCACCGAAAAAAGGCCCGCCGGACAGCGGGCCTTGCGTAAACGAAAAGTTAAAGCGGGCAGACTATTTCTCCGGTGCGGCGTAGTCCTTCGTCATGACGACGGCCACCTGCTTGGCGTTCTCATAGGGGTCGGAGAAGTCGGTGAACATCTTCCGCTCCTCGTTGACGGTGATGCCTGCGCAGATCATGTCCACCTTGCCGCCGTTCACTGCCATGAACAGAGAGTCGAAGGGATAGGCGACGATGACCAGTTCCTTATCCAGTTTCCCCGCAATGGCCGCGCACATCTCAATGTCAATGCCCGTGAAGCCATCGCCCACCTTGATGTCATAGGGAGGGAAGCCGGACTCGGTCCCCACGTAAAGTTTGCCGCCCTTTGCCCCCTTGTGCAGATCAATGTCCTCCGGCTTGGGCGCAGTGGGATCCTCCTTGTACTTCAGCATGATCGCCTCAAGTGTTCCGTCGGCTTTGATCTCCGCCAGCGCCTTGTTGACCTGAGTGAGCAGCTCCGTGTTGCCCTTCTTGAAGCCAATGGCGTACTCTTCTGTTGTCATGGCTTCCGGGAGAATGGTCAGAAGCTCCGGGGTCTGCTTGTGGAACTGGATAGCCGGGGCTTCGTCCATGATGGCGGCCTGCACCTTGCCCAGCTTCAGTGAAGCGATGACGTCCGTGGCCTTCTCGTAGGTGGTGAGCTGTTCGCTCGCCTTGTCGCCCAGCATTTTGCGCGCAATGCCCTCAGCAATGGTGCCCCTCTGTGTCCCAATCTTGGCGGACTTCAGGTCATCCGGAGTCGTGAACTTCAGGCTATCAGCGGCAAAACAGATTCCTGCTGCCAGCAGGGCGGACAGAACAACCAGCACCAATGCGAACTTACTCAGTTTTTTCATAATAAAACCTCCTGAATATCTGACTTTCATGGGGGCGGAGCATGAGCCCCTTTCCCATGATGCCGTATTATAACATCCTTCCGGAAAAAAATAAACCCCTTTTGAAAAAAATATTAAAAAATAAAATTTCGGGCAGATTGTCGGGATGAAACGAAAAAACGCCCCCAGGGAACAGGGGCGCGTCGGAGGGACCCTGAGCACACTGCCGGGGGCCGCTCTAATTCTTTGTCTTCTCTCTATTATTATCCGCGCGGCTGATTTTGGTGATCTTCAGATGGCGGATCCCGCGGGGAATCTTGACTGCCACCTCATCTCCGGCGATGTGCCCCATGATGGCCTGCCCCACAGGGCTCCTCTGGGAGATGCGCTGCACGGCCTGGCCGGGGGCATCTCCCGCGCTGAACAGCTCCTCGGAGCCCACCAGAGTATAGGTGTAGCTCTTCGAGGGGGTGTCAAGATCCTCCAGCGTCACGGTCAGCCCGATGGAGACCCGGTTTGTGTCCAGCTTCTCCTCGTCAATGACCGTGACTTTCCCCAGCATGCTTTCAAGCTCAAGGATTCGGCCTTCCACCTTGCTCTGTTCGTCCTTCGCGGCTGCGTATTCCGCGTTCTCACTGAGATCTCCAAACGAACGGGCCTCCTCGAGCTGTTTGGCAACTTCCAGACGCCGGACCGTCCGCAGATGGGTCAGTTCCGCCGTCAGACTCTCATATCCGCTTCTTGTTACAACATTTTGATTGTCGGTTTTCTTAGCCAATCTCATGCCCTCCTAAAAAGCATTGCACGGGGCGTATTTTATCAGGTCTTGCCTTTGCGGACAATACTCCCCCTGCCGCAGATTCCGCGTATCCGGCGCAGCGTGGACTCCGTCCTTCTCCCCATAGTGATTCGGTCCCGCCTCTGTTAAAATAAATAAGGTAAGTCTATTTTGGAGGGTTTCCCTTTAGAAAGGATGGGATAATCATGATTCAGGGATTTTCACGGGAGGCGTCTTCCTATGCCTTTGCAGACTCCTCGGTTGAGGCGGTGAACGCGCTCTTCCGCAAGGTGTACCAGTGGATGGCGGTAGGGCTGATTCTGACGACCGTCGCGGCTTATGCGGTGGCATCCAGCCGGACGCTCCTCGGATTCTTCTATGGTTCCCGCGCGCCGCTGGCTGTGGTGGCCATTGTTGAAGTGGGGCTGGTGCTGTGGCTCAGCATGGGGATCAACCGCATCTCTGCGGGGGCAGCTGCGGTGTCCTTCATGGTCTACAGCGTTCTGAACGGAATTTTGTGCTCGTCTGTGCTGCTGGTCTACACTCAGGAGTCGGTGTACACGGCGTTCCTCTCAACAGCGGGGATGTTTGGGGTTATGAGTGTCTATGGAATCTTCACACGGCGCAACCTCACCAGCTTTGGCAGCTTCCTCACCATGGGGCTGTTCGGGCTGCTCATCGCCATGGTGGTCAACCTGTTTATGGGCTCCTCGAGGATGGAGTTCATGATCAGTGCTTTTGGAATCCTCATCTTCCTGGGACTGACCGCATGGGACACGTGGAAAATCCGTCAGGTGGCTGCCCAGATTGAGGGTGGGGAGGACGGCGTCCCGATGCGCAAGGTCGCGGTCATCGGCGCACTCTCACTTTACCTGGACTTCATCAACATCTTCCTCTATCTCCTCCGCTTCATGGGAAAGCAGAAGCAGTGAGGACCGGCCGCCGGTGCGGCGGAAAAGAATCCGTTGCACCGGGAAGGGCCTTTTGATAGAATAAAGCTGTTCATATAATATATGGACAAATTTAAAAGGCTCAGGGAAGGGCACTTTTTTAAGGAGGGAACCGCGGATGATTAACTTCAACAGTTACGACACGCTGGGCAAGAGCGGCATGGCGCTGATGCAGAGCTCCAGGGAAACCTTCAGCAAGGCGGCCGAAAAGCTCTCGTCCGGCAGTACGGATGTTATGGATATCGCACAGACGTCGATGGATATGAGTCAGGCAAAGGTCGAGATGGCAGTGGGGGCTTATCTGGTGAAATCACAGAACGAGCTTATGGAGACCTCGCTGAAAATCCTTGATCCCACGATGCAGTCCTTCGGTGTCGGGACTAAATACGACCAAAAGTTTTAATCTCTCCGTTTCGTGCCTTCAAAAGGGGCTGCCGCTTTCACAGCGGCAGCCCCCTGTCTTTTAACGTATTCCGGCGTGCTTTTTCCTCAGCCACAGCAGGGCCAGAAGAAACGCACACGGCCATGCCGCCGTGCTGCACCCGCCGCCGCCTCCGCCGGAACCGCCGCTGTCAGTTCCCGCAAGAGCGACATTAAGTATCTTGCCGGAGAACCTTTTGTCATCGCTGCGATACAGGATATCATAGGTGCCGGAGCTGATGGAAGCCGCCAGCGTCGCCTCACTCAGGTTTTTGAGCCCGCTGACGGAGATATCCAGCTGTCCATTTGTCACGACTTTTGTCCAGTAGCAGACATATTCTCCTGACGTCGAGCTTTTCAGCCAGACATAGAACAGGTCTCCTGCCTGCGGGGAGTTCCCCCCGGAGGCAATCTTCACCACGATGTTGGAGTACCCCGATGCGGTCTTTGTTGAAGCCGATTCGTCAATGGCAACGACCGCTGCGTCGGTGGGCGGCTGGGCTAAACTCAGGGTTTTAAGCGCCCCTGCGATGTTCAGGAGACGCCCGCTGGCGACATAGGGTGAAAGGGCACTCCGGGTTGTAGCCCCCCCAAGGAGTGCCGACTTGAGCTGGGCGGTTGTCGCGTTGGGGAAAGCCGAGCGCAGGAGCGCAGCCGCCCCGGTCACATAGGGGGCCGCCATCGATGTCCCCTTCATGGCTTTGTACCCATTGTCCCGTACAGTGCTCAGGATATTGACCCCGGGGGCCGCCAGGTGGACCTTGCTGGTGCTCCAGTTGCTTCCGGAAGAAAAGTCCTTTGTCGTGGCAATCTCCAGGTCGCTGTTCACTGCCGTGACAACGATCATATTGTCAAGGCCTGATAAAGAGGCGGGATAGACGTACTGGCCGTAATGACTTCCGGAGGCGGCAGGGACCCCCACCTCCACGCCGCTGTTTCCGGCCGCAACAACAATCAGGCAGCGGTCCAGGTCGTCCAGAGTCTTCATGCCATAATAAAAGACATCTTTCGTCATCTCGCTGGGAGAGATGTTAACGTAGGCCTCCATCGACATATTGATTGCGGCGAGGTTCAGCGACGGGTTTTCCTTCAGGAGCCTGGCGATGTAATTCAAAGCCGCCATGATCTCGCTGAGGTCGGAGGCCGAAACGCCGCCCGCATTAAAGGTCCTTACGGAGATCAGCTTCGTATTCCAGTTGATGCCCGTCACGCCAACGCCGTTGTTCCCCACGGCCCCGATGATGCCGGCCACGTGGCTTCCGTGATCATTATAGTCATCGTAATTGTTATCTCCCGCTGTGTTGCCGGA
>JAILIX010000065.1 GCA_024695065.1 Fretibacterium sp.
TAAGGCCGGGAAATATCAGGAGGCGCTGGAGGCCCAGTTCAAACTGAGCGCCCTGCGCGTCGCCTCAAACATGGGGACGTTCCCCGTGGTCATCAAGGAGGCTCTCAATATGCTGGGCTTTGAGGTTGGGAACTGCGCCGCGCCCATCCTGCCTCTGAACGATGAGCAGCGCGCCAGCCTCCGTGCCGTCCTGAAGGAGATTGGGCTTCTGAAGTGATTTTCAAAACTGGAGTTCAGCCGGCACAGCCGGCATATACTGTCATGTGAGGAGTGAGTTGTTTTGAAGAAGTTTTTAGCTTTTGTTCTTGCGTTGACGCTTTGCGCCAGTCCTGCCATGGCTGCCGTCTATGAGGGGCAGCGGGTCCGCATCGTTATCGGGTCCACGTCTGTATCCGGTGACAGCTACATGATTGCCGACATCGTGAACCGCTACCTTCAGAAGTACCTGAAGTGCAGCTCCAAGGTGGACCCTGTCGGCGCCAACGAGGCCCTTGCCACGATCCGGACTGCGGCGCCCGACGGCCTGACCTTCATGATCTTCCACGACATGACGTATCTTGGTGTGCTGTTCGGCAGCTACGGCAGTGAGTACGCCCTTGAGAACATGGTCGTGGGACCCCGGGTGGGGCAGAATCCCGGTTCCTGCTTCGCGGCCAAGGCCAAGGCTCCCTACTCTGATCTGAAGGAGATGACGGAATGGCTGAAGGCCAATCCGGACAAGACGGTGCGTCTCTCGGTTGAGCTGGGCGGCGTCAGCCAGATTGCTTTCATCTCCTACTATATGTGGGTGAAGGAAGTCTACGGCGATGATGTGGCGGGCCGCATCCGCTTTGTGCTGGGCGGCTCCACGGACACGAAACTCCAGCAGATCTGGGACGGCAACACCGACGTGATCTTTGCCGACTACAGCTCCCTGCTCCAGTACACCGCTGCGGGCGTGGATGAGCAGCTGGCCCTCAAGTATGTGGGAATGCTGGACAATATCCCTGGTAAGGACAACCTGCCGGTCTACGGCAAAATGGGCATCACCATGGGCGGCAAACCCTTCTACTTCGCCAAGGACTTCCTGATTTACCTCCCCAAGGGAACGCCGGATAACGTACTGGCGGAGCTGGACGACGCCGTGGCGAAGATGTCTGCGGATCCCCAGTTCAAAGAGGATATGGCAAAGATGACCTATGCCGGCAACACCCTTGCTTCCAAAGAAGCCAGGGAGTTCATCTACGGCAAACGGGATGCCATCGCGAAGGTCCTGGCTGAAGCCCCCGACATGGAAGATCTGGAGTAACTTTTGCCTTTGAAGGATTCCCTCCGCCCCCGCGGGGGGAATCCTTATTATCTGGAAGGGGGTCTGTTCTTTGTCGGCATTTTTGAAGCAATGGCTCAAAATCAGGAATATGCACTTATTCTTCCCGATGACGATAGGCGTCATCTGCCTTCTGCTGCTGGCGGTGATTGCCCTTCAGCGTTTCCTGAAGTGCAGAAAGAATGGCACACCGTTCATCGACCTGAAGGACTATCACTTCTTCAAACCCGGTTACGACAAGGTGAAGCTCTGGGGGGCACTGATTCTTTTCATCGTCTATCTGACGGTACTGCCCCTGCTGCACTTCGTCTGGGCCAGCGTCATCTTTATCTTCCTGTTCAACGTGCTCTTCGACAAACAGAAGGGGGAGCCGTTCACGTTCAAGAGCCTGGCCATTTCCGCCCTCATCTCGGTTGTCTGCTCGCTGGGCGTCTGGTATCTCTTCTTCCGGGTCTTCAACATAACGCTTCCGTAAGGGCGGGTGACGAGTCATGGAAGCATTGTTACTGAATTGGGGTCTGGCGTTCCTGGGCGTCGTCGTGGGCATCATCTTCGGGGCCATTCCCGGAATGACGGCAACAATGGCTGTCGCCGTGTTCCTCCCTATGACCTACGCCTTCTCGCTGGTCCCGGCGCTGTATCTTCTGATTGGGCTCTACGTGGGCGGCATTTCAGGCGGCCTTGTGCCTGCCATCCTGATCAACGTTCCCGGCACGCCGTCCTCTGTCTGCACCACCTTTGACGGTTACCCCATGGCCCGGCGGGGCGAGGGGGACAGGGCGCTGAAAATTGGGGTCACAGCCTCATTTTTCGGCGGCATGATCTCCATGCTGGTGCTGGCGTTCCTGACGCCGCCGCTGGCCAGATGGGCCATCAAATTCTCGGCGGTTGAAAAGTTTCTGATCATCCTCTTTGCCATGACGGTCATCGCGGCTCTCTCCAAGGGGTCCATGACCAAGGGCATCTTCTCCGGCTTCCTCGGAATCCTGCTGAGTCTGGTGGGGGAGCTGGCCCTGAACAACAAGATGCGCATGGTGCCGGACTTTCTCCGGACGGAACTCCGCAGCGGTTTTCAGCTTCTGCCGCTTCTGATAGGCCTTTTCGCTATATGCCAGATGTTCCAGGAGGCTGAGACGGGGATGAAGAGCGGCAATCTGGACGAGGGAGTCACGGTGGAGGGAGCGAGGAAGTTCTCATTCAAAGACTTCTCCGGCCAATGGATAAATGTAATCCGTTCCTCCCTGCTGGGCACATTCATGGGAGTCCTGCCAGGCGTGGGGGGAAGCGCGGCGTCCCTGATCGCCTACAGTCAGACCAAGAGCTGGTCCAGACATCCGGAGGAACTGGGCAAGGGGGCGCCGGAGGGGCTTATCTCCTCGGAGTCCTCCAACAACGGCCTCACCGGCGGGGCTCTGGTGCCGCTGCTGTCGCTGGGCATTCCGGGGGATTCCACCACCGCCGTCCTTGTGGGAGCTTTCCTGCTGCAGGGGATTCAGGTGGGGCCGCTGTTCATTCAGCAGAACCCGGACGTCTGGACGCAGATACTCTGTGCCCTTGTCCTGTGCAATGTGCTGATGTTCCTGGTGATGTTCTTCCCGGTGAAGCTCATCTCGCAGGTGGTGAAGGTCCGCAGCGCCCGGATGTACCCGATTATTCTTCTGATGTGCGTTGTGGGGGCCTACGCCACCCGGTCGGGCGTCATGTTTGACGTGTGGTGCCTGCTGCTCTTCGGCATCCTGGGCTACATCATGAGCAAGCTTGGCCTTCCCTCCGCGCCGTTCCTCATCGGTTTTATCCTGGGCGGTGACCTGGAAAAGTATTTTATCGAGGCCGTGAAGAACAACAGCTACAATCTGGCCGTATTCTTCCAGCGCCCCATTGCGCTGGTGATCTGGGCCCTCATTGTGGTGTTCCTGGGCTACTCCATTTGGGACAACTTCAAGGGGCATATGATGGAAAAGACAGGAATCAAAGAGTAATTTTTCCTGACATGGATTAAGGAGTTTTTTTTAATGAAAATTGGATTCATCGGTTTGGGGATAATGGGCAGGCCCATGGTGAAAAACCTGATCAAGGCCGGGCATGAGCTCAGGGTTTACAACCGCAGCAGTGCTTCCGTGGAGGATGTTGTGAAATTTGGGGACGGCAGGGCTGTTGCGGCCTCGGACGCAGCGGATGCGGCGAAGGGCGCCGAGCTGGTCCTGACGATGCTGCCCAACTCTCCGCAGGTCAAAAGCGTCATGCTGGAGAAGGATAAGGTGGCCGACCACATGGAAAAGGGGTCTGCCTTTATCGATATGTCCTCCATCAATCCCATGGCCAGTCGGGAAATCGCGGAGGCTCTGAGCAAAAAGGGCATTGAAATGCTGGACGCGCCCGTCAGCGGCGGCGAGCCCAAGGCCATTGACGGAACCCTCAGTTTTATGGTGGGCGGCAAACAGGCCGTCTTCGATAAATTTGAGCCTGTGCTGAAGGCCATGGGGTCCAGCGTCATACGCTGCGGCGATATTGGCGCGGGCAACGTGACCAAACTGTGCAATCAGGTCATCGTTGCGGTGAACATCGCGGCGGTGAGCGAAGCTCTGCTGCTGGGCAAGAAGGCCGGTGTCAGCCCCGAGGCCATTTATCAGGCCATCCGTGGAGGGCTGGCGGGCAGCACCGTCATGGACGCCAAGGCCCCGATGATGATGGACCGGAACTTCAACCCCGGCTTCCGTATTGACCTGCACATCAAGGATCTGAACAACGTCATGGACGCGGCGAGATCCGTGGACGCCCCTGTCCCGCTGACGGCTCAGGTCTATGAGATGATGAAGATTCTTCACGGCGACGGCAGAGGACAGTGTGATCACAGCGCCCTGGCTCTGGTCTACGAGAAGATGTCGAACACGGAGATAACCCGCGGTTAAGGTTTTGAAAGGACAGGGGTCAAAGACTTCTGTCCAAATTTGTATGAAGGGGAAGTAGCGATGATTCCGAAGATTGCTAAGATGGATGTTTACCCCGTAGCCGGCCATGACTGCATGGAACTGAACCTCAGCGGTGCTCATGCCCCGTTTTTCACCCGCAACATCGTGGTGCTGGAGGATGACGCCGGCACACTGGGCGTTGGCGAGGTCCCCGGCGGCCAGAAGATCACCAGGGCCCTTGAGGACGTGAAGCACCTCGTTCTGGGCACGCGCATTGCGGACTACAAGGACACCCTGAACAAGGTCCGGGCCTGGCTGAACGCCAACATCAAGGACGACGTCCGCGGGCTCCAGACTTTTGACCTTCGCACCGGCGTCCACGTGGTCACGGCCATTGAGGCTCCGCTGCTGGACCTGATGGGCAAGTTTCTGGATGTCCCGGCCGCTGCTCTGATGGGCGACGGCGTGCAGCGCGAGAGGGTGCGTTTCCTGAGCTACCTGTTCTACATTGGAGACCGGAAGAAGACCGATTTGCCCTATGAGTCTGAGGAGGACAGCCCCTGCGCATGGTATCGGCTGCGCCATGAGGAGGCCCTGACCCCGGACGCCATCGTGGCGCTGGCGAGGGCCACCCACGAGAAATACGGCTTCGAGGACTTCAAGCTCAAGGGCGGTGTGCTGGAGCCCAAAGAGGAGCTGAAGGCCGTTCAGGCCATCAAGAAGGCGTTCCCTGAAGCCCGCGTGGATCTGGATCCCAATGGCTGCTGGAGCCTGAAAGAGGCGCTGGAAATAGCTCCCCAGCTGAAGGAGTGCCTGGCCTACTGCGAGGACCCCTGCGGTGCCGAGGCCGGGTTCAGCGGCCGTGAGGTTATGGCGGAGTTCCGGAAGGCAGCCATGATGCCCACTGCCACCAACATGATCAACACGGACTGGCGGCAGATGTGCCATGCCCTTGCCCTTCAGAGCGTGGATATTCCGCTGGCTGACCCGCACTTCTGGACGATGAACGGTTCTGTCCGCGTGGGGCAGCTTTGCAATGATTTTGGCCTGATGTGGGGCTGTCACAGCAACAACCACTTTGATATTTCCCTGGCCATGGTCGTCCAGTGTGCCGCGGCTATTCCCGGCAGGATGAACGGCATTGACACCCACTGGATATGGCAGGAGGGGCGGGAGCGCCTGACGAAGGAGCCTCAGCAGATCAAGGACGGCTGCATTGACCTTCCTGAAAAGCCGGGTCTGGGCGTTGACGTGGACATCGAACAGGTGAAAAAGGCCAACGCGCTGTACCTTGAGCACGGTCTTGGGGCCCGGGACGACGCAAAGGGAATGCAGTACCTCATCCCCGGCTGGAAGTTCGACAACAAAAAGCCCTGTCTGGTGCGTTAGGGCAGCGGAAGCGAAGGACTTCTTTGGAGGAGGTGTTCAGATGCAGACCTACATTCGCCTGACGGAGAGGGACAATGTGGCTGTCGTGACGCAGGACACGCCCCGGGGGACGGAGATGGCCGGTGTAACCCTGCTTCAGGATATCCCCCAGGCCCACAAGTTTGCCCTGACGGACATCCCGAAGGACGGGGAAATCATACGTTACGGCGTCACGCTGGGCTACGCGCTGGACGCGATTCCGGAGGGCGCGTGGATCAACGAGCATATGCTGAGGCTGCCCGCTCCGGCGTCTCTGGACAATATGCCCTGGGGAACCCATATCCGGAGGGATCTGCCGGAGGCCCCGGTGAGGACCTTCATGGGCTACCGGAACCCGGACGGGGGCTATGCGGGAACCCGGAATATCCTTGGCATCCAGACCACTGTCCAGTGCGTGCAGGGAGTTTTGGACGTGGCTGTGGAGCGCATCCGGCGTGAGCTGCTCCCCAGGTACCCCAACGTGGACGATGTGGTCCCCATCAATCACGCCTATGGCTGCGGGGTGGCCATCAATGCACCGGAGGCCGTCATCCCCATCCGTGCCCTTCAGAATCTGTGCCGTCATCCCAATTTTGGCGGGCAGCTCATGGTGGTGTCCCTGGGATGCGAGAAGCTGACGGTGGACAAGCTGGTCGGGCCGGAGAACAACAGGTCGGAGAACGTGATTGTCCTTCAGGACTGCAGGGGCTTTGAAGCAATGATGAACGCAATCCTCAGCATGGCGGAGGCCAAGCTGAAAATACTGAATGAGCGGCGGCGCGAGGAACTGCCCCTGACGGATCTGCTTATCGGTATGCAGTGCGGAGGGAGCGACGCGTTCTCCGGCGTCTCGGCCAACCCTTCGGCGGGCTACGCGGCCGACATGCTGGTTCAGGCCGGGGCAACGGTGCTGTTCAGCGAGGTCACGGAGGTCCGGGACGGTGTTCATCTCATCGCCGAACGGTGTGTCAGCGCTGACGTGCGGGACAAGCTGGCGGAGGAGATGCGCTGGTACGATCATTATCTTGCGGAGGGTGAGGTGGACCGCAGCGCGAATCCCACCCCGGGAAACAAAAAGGGTGGTCTCAGCAATATCGTTGAGAAAGCCATGGGATCCATCGCCAAGAGTGGGACCTCTCCCATCGTGGAGGTGCTTTCCCCCGCGGAACGTCCCACAAAACACGGCATGATTTACGCCGCGACCCCTGCCAGCGACATCGTGTGCGGACCGTGCCAGCTCGCCAGCGGGATCGGTCTGCAGGTGTTCATGACCGGGCGGGGGACTCCCTATGGTCTGGCGGCGGCCCCCGTCATCAAGGTCTGTTCACGTAATGAGATGAAGGATCAGTGGCCGGACCTGATTGACGTCAGTGCCGGGCCTGTCGTGACGGGTGAGAAGACCATCGCAGAGGTCGGGACGGAGCTGTTTCATAAGATTATCAATGTGGCCAGCGGCCTTGAACAGCCCTTCTCGGAAAAATATCGCCTGCACAACTTCCTGTGTATCTTCAATCCTGCGCCGATAACCTAGGACAACACAGCCAAAGAACGGCCCCGCCTGCGGCAAAAGGCGGGGCCTGTTATAAAAAGCCTAAAATCCCGGGACGCGGCCGGTGTGTTTCCCCTTGAGCTGTTCCTCTTTGCGGAGCGCGGCAATCATTGCCCCATGGGTGGCGGTGGTCTCGCCGGACATGAAGGGGTTGAACTGCCCGCGGACAGCGTGGAAGTCCCCCGGCGTGAGGTGCGTGAAACCTCTCAGCTCCCCTTTGATCTCCGGGGTCATTTCATCGCTGCACAGCGGAGCCAGAAGCGTGTTGTAGAGGGCCATGACCTGATCCGGCTTTGCCCAGGTGAATTCCACCTTATAGGAAAACCGGCGGAGCGCGGCGGCATCCAGGTCGTCCAGCCGGTTCGTCGTGCAGATGCAGAAGCAGCGGCACTCCTCCAGGCTTGTCAGGAACTCGTTGACCTGGCTCGTCTCCCATGATCTCACAGCGATGCCGCGGGAGTAGATGAATGTATCTGCCTCGTCGATGACCAGCACGGCCCCTTTTCGCTCCGCCTCGCAGAAAGCACTGGCGATGTTCTTCTCCGTGCTCCCGACCAGGCAGCTCATCAGGTCACTGGCACGTTTCACAATGCACTCGCGGCCCAGAGTATACGCGATATGTCGGGCCAGCGCCGTCTTGCCCGTGCCGGGAGGCCCGTAAAACAACATCGTGGCGCAGCCGCCCTCCAGTTCCTCCTTCGTGTCCTTTGCCTTTTTCATCACGGTGTCAGCGCGGCGGCATCGTTCCAGCAGGTCGTCCAGAGAGCTTTCAAGCGTCACACCGTCTGGCGTAAAACCCTTTGGCTCCGTGATGATTTGCTTTCCCCTCTTATCATTCACCCCATCCTTCAGGAAAGTCTCGTAGGCGCGAAGGGAGCACTCCACGTTCGAGACGAACTCCGTGTTTCCGCACCTCATGGATTTCGCCCGTTTTATCGAGTCCTGAATCACGGCGGCGGGAACCTCGTGGTTCTTTGCCAGCGATTCTATCTGCTCCTTCGTGAAATATTTCTCCGTCTTCTGACGCGCGATGATCTCCTGCCACAGAGAGCGGCGCTCGTCCTGCCCAGGGAGCTGAAAGTAAATGCTGAACGAGAAGCGCCGGCGCACGGCGTTATTGATGTGATGAACATAATTTGTTATCCAGATAATCCGATTGCCCGGCTTTTCCAGCACCGAGTTCAGCCAGCCCTTGTCCTGCCTGCCTGCAAAGCCGGTATCCAGCATCTTTTCGGCCTCATCCACGAGAACGAAGCTGCCCTTGTGCCGACTGGCGAGTTTCAGACATGCGGTGAGGGCTGCGCGGCGGCCCTTGTAGAAGCGTTCATCATCGTTGTTTCTGCTGCTGACGCTCCACGCTTTCAGCCCAAGTTCTCTGGCCAGGCTTCGCGCAAAGGTTGTTTTGCCCGTGCCGGGAGGTCCATAGAGCATGATGTTCACAGGGATATTCCCTCTGGATGTCAGAAGTTTCTTCACATAGCGCAGGTCGTCCTCCGGAATTCTGAACTTCTCAAGCGGGAGCGTCTCGCCCTTTACAGGGATGCAGAAGAGCTTGCTGAAGTCGTGGGTGTCCGGCATCTCCCAGATTGGGACCACATCATCTTCCACACTGCCGCTTTGGCCCGGCTTCATGTCCAGTATCCCGCAGGAGGTCAGCTCCGAGATGGTCTTTTCCAGATTTCCCCTGTTTGTGTCCAGCGCGCAGGCCATGATATCGCGGTTGCTTGTTTTCCATATATCCAGTGAATCCTCAAAATAGCAGCCCAGTATCCTGCCGTTTGTATCAAGAAAGTGGACGAATTCAAAAAAGTCAAGGCTCAGTGTGCCCAGCCCAAAGACTTTCTTCATCTGTTTCCTGGCGCGGGCCCGCTCCTCTGCGTTGCAGGCACTGGCATTTACCACAGCCTCGCACAGCTTTGCCGCGCTTTTGCAGACATCATTAACAATGCAGGGATACTCGTTCACAATGTCATCCAGGCCCCTTTTCAGCCTCTCCCGGGACCAGCCTGTCGCCTCGGTCAGTGCTTCCAGCGCCTCGTCCCGACCGGTGGATTTTGGAATTTCCCCGACAGAGCAGATAACATCGGTGAGGAACGTTTTCAGCCCGCCGGACAGCCAGTCAAGGTAATCAAAGAAGTTGCAGTCCAGGACATAGTTTTTTTCTTTCAGGAGCCGCAGCATCCACTCCGCTGCCCTGACCTGCTCGTAGGATATCCGGTTGATGCCTGATGGGGCTCCACTTCCATATTGCCTGTGCCTTCTCCTGATCATGATATTCCTCCTGTGTCTTATTTTTTAATTCTGATGATTATTATGGAGGGAGGGTACGCATGTTTAAGGGTATAGGCCCATCATTTTGAGAGGATGGGGGATTTCGGGAAAGTCAGTGGCTCTGAAAAAGTCAGGGAAAATCAAAGGCGATGGAACCTTATAAAAGAGTTAAAGCAATGATTTTAGCTGACCTTTGAGCCTGAGAGAACACAGAAAAAGAAGCGGAGGTCGGAAAGCAAATTCAGGATGAGAACTGCATCACGCCCTGCGAGGGCGGGGACCGGACCTCTCCGCGGCAGCCATCGTCATTGACGGGGAAAAGTGCGGGGCGGTTTTTAGCCGGAAAACTGGCATAAAATCCTTTTGAAGGGCATGGAATGCCGATACTCTGTATATGACATGTGGAGTCGTTCCTATTGCGCAATCCGGTGAGAGGCCCCGGGGAGATGTACGCAATAGCGTTCCCGGTCCGGAGAGGGATGGACACAGCTTTGCCGTTGACGCCTCCATGCCGGATAATCTTCTCCTGCATGGGCTGAGAGGATTGAATCTGCGTCCGGACAAAGATATTTTATGCCTGTCTGTCGGGATAATCACGAGGTTGCTATAAAAACGTGCTGGACATGACAGACATGGCAGAGTCCCTGCTTCACGGCGGGCGGCTCTTTACTCCTCTCAGGCTGCGGAGAAAAAGGCATTCAGCCATTTCTCGCCGGAGTGCCCCGGCCGCACGTCCTCCGTTATCTTCTGTCTTGTCAGGGACAGAGACGGAATGCTGTCCATGAGTTTTTTCAGGGAGGTTTCGTCCATGTCCGTGTAAAACCGTCCGTCCCTTTCTCCGGAAAAGGTGCCATACTTGAAGGACATATAAAAGCACCCTCCGGAGACCAGAGGCCCGGCAATCCGGGACACGACGCCGCCGATCTCCTCCGCCATCAGATGCACAAGGGACGCGCTGGCCCATATTCCCGCCAGCGGTTCCCGGGGTTCATATTCCCGAAAGTCGCAGCACAAAACGGGCTGACCGATATTTGCGGCCGCGAGACGGCACAGCTCCGCCGAGCCATCCACGGAAATGACGCGATAACCGCGCCCGATGAAGAAGCGGCTGTCCCTCCCGGAACCACATCCAAGGTCAAGGATGGCGCCGGCGCCCCGGCCGGGAAGAAGGGACAGGAACTCATCGCAAAGCGGGCTCATGTTGGCGGGCAGTGTTTCAGCAGCGTATTGGGCCGCGTGTTGGTCATAGAAGCCGATGGTCGTGTTTTTCTTCTTCATCGTTTTGTCCTCCTTTCCTGATTGCCGGGCTCAGTTGCCAGCTCCGTAACGGCCGGACAGATTTCCATTGTGGAATCCTTTCTGACTTAATTATACTCCCAGCTTCGGCAAATTCTTCAGAATATTCATTGTTTCCACGAGCCCCCGCAGGATCTTCCCGATAAGCTCCTGAGGCAATGAAGTTCAGCGGGGACCGGGGGGATGGATAACCCGCAGAGTATGGAGATGAAATTCCATGCCGGATATTTGCGGCCGTTCATCTTCATGGAATCTCCTCAAAATTTTCATTCTGGCCTCATATTTCCGCTGTATTCTGTCAGTGTTGAAAGAGAAACGCCCTGACGAAAGCCAGAGGCAGAAAAAAGGAGATATGGAAAATGAAGTCATTGAAGAAGTCGGTTATCGCGGTGCTGGTTATCGGGACATTGAGCATGGCAGGTATGGCTGCGGCCCACCCGTATGGAAACAGGCAGGGTTTCTGCCACGGCAGAGGGCCTGGGTTTGGATACGGTCCCTGTGGAGATCAGTACCAGCAGCGTGGCTGGGGCGCTGTCGATATGCCGGAAGAAATCCGCGCCAAGGCGGAGGAGGCCGCAAAACTCCGCATCGAGCTGAGGAGCGTCCTCTCGCAGGAGCCCCTGAACCGCGAGAAGGCCGTTGCGCTGGAAGGGCAGATCAGCAAACTGCATCAGGACATCCGGGCATGGCATTTTGAGCGTCACCTCAGGGATATCGAAGCCTGTCACAAAGAGGCCGTGGATCAGCCCGTCAGCAAGTAAAAACAGAGGCGGCAGAGGCGGAACCTGTACGTAGGCAGAGGTCATCAGGCTGAGAAATTCTCAGCCTGATTTTTTTCATAAAGACAGCGGCACTGCATCACCCTATTCTTTATTGACATTAAAGATGGAAGAATCGGGGCGGAGTCCAGGTGAATAAATCCCGGCAGCGCTCTGCCTCCTCTCCGGAAGTCCTGTTTCTTTCTTGATTCCTTTCTCATGAAACGGTACAATTCCAGAATATAAAGGAGGATGTTTATCATGAGCAAAAAATTAATGGAAACGGGGCTGAAACCCCTTGTGGCTTATTTTTCGGCAAGCGGTGTGACCGGCGCTGCGGCGAAGAATCTGGCGGAGGCTGCCGGGGCGGATATCTACGAAATCAAACCGGAAATTCCATACACCCCGGCTGACCTGAACTGGCAGGACACGAACGCCCGCAGCACCCTCGAGATGCGGGACAAGTCCTCCCGTCCGGCTATGGCAGACAGGGACGCCAGGGTCGCGGACCATGATGTGATATTCCTCGGCTTCCCTATATGGTGGTACACCGCTCCCACGATCATCAACACGTTCCTTGAGGCTTATGATTTTTCGGGCAAAACGATTATTCTGTTCGCGACATCAGGCGGCAGCGGGTTCGGCAGAACAGCGGAGGACCTGAAGGTCAGCGCCTCAGGAGCCATTATTAAAGAGAGCAGGCTTTTGAACGGGCATCCGTCTGCGGATGAGCTGAAAAAGTGGATTGAAACCCTGTAACGCTGAGGTGCTGCGCAGCATGAGCAAAAGCGGGAGCGGTCAAAGATGAAAACCGTTGTGTTCGGCCTTTTGATTCCCTTTATCGGAACATCGCTGGGCGCCGCCTGCGTGTTCTTTATGAAGGATGAGCTGAAGATCGGCCTGCAGCGGGCCCTGAACGGCTTTGCAGCAGGTGTGATGGTGGCCGCGTCCGTCTGGAGCCTGATTGTTCCGGCAATCGAGCAGTCAGAACACCTGGGACGCCTCGCTTTTTTCCCGGCATTCCTTGGTTTCTGGGCCGGGATTGGTTTTCTGCTTCTGCTGGATCACGTTATTCCGCATCTGCACAGGAGCATCGACCAGACGGAGGGCCCGAAGAGCCGTCTGACCCGGACCGCGATGATGGTTCTTGCTGTGACGCTTCACAATATCCCGGAGGGAATGGCAGTCGGTGTGGTTTATGCGGGATTTCTGAGCGGCGCCGGCCACATCACCGCAGGGGGCGCGCTGGCTCTTGCTCTGGGTATTGCTATCCAGAACTTCCCGGAGGGTGCCATCATCTCTATGCCCCTTTACGCGGAGGGAAAAAGCAAGTCAAAATCCTTCCTGCTGGGCGTCCTCTCCGGGGCGGTGGAGCCGGTTTTCGGCTTTTTGACCGTCATCATTGCGAACCTTGTCATCCCCACCATGCCCTATCTGCTGTCCTTTGCGGCGGGCGCCATGCTGTATGTGGTTGTGGAGGAACTGTTCCTCGAGATGTCAGTGGGGGAGCACTCCAACACCGGCGTTGTGTCCTTCGCTGTGGGCTTCAGCCTGATGATGGCGCTGGACGTGGCTCTGGGCTGAAACGGCTGCCCTCAGAAAATTTAAAGCCCTCCCCGTCGGGGGAGGGCTTGTTTGTAAATTTAAGGGCTGCTGCCTCCGGCTAGTCGCCCTCAGGGATGTCAAAGAGCCCTTCCTCAAGGCCCTCAAGAAGGTCTGTGTAGTTGCTCTCCGTGGAATGCTGATGTGTGGAAATATCCTTATGGTGCTTCACCGCCGCAGCGGATTTGGCAATGGGCTGAACGGTGCCTGCGCCGGCGACACAGCCTCCCGGACAGGCCATCCCCTCCAGAAGATAGCCGTTGTACTTTCCGGCTTTTGCCAGTGAAAGCAGTTTGCGGCATTCCTCAAGACCGTCCGCGCCCTCTGTCTTGACCTCCCTGTCCGGGTAAAGATCGTGGATGCAGTTGACCACCGCCGACGCCACGCCGCCGGAGACCGCGAAGCCGCGGCCGTCCGCGCTGGCTCCATGCATGGAATGTGCCGGCTCCAGATCCTCAAACACCACGTTCTTTGCCTCGAACATTCCCCAGAGCTCCTCAAAGGTCAGCACGAAATCAATGTCGCTTCGGATGGTCCGTCGCCCTGCCTCCAGCTTTTTTGCGGCGCAGGGGCCGATGAAGGCCACCTTGCAGCCGGGATGCTGCTTTTTGAGGAGCCTTCCTGTCAGGACCATTGGCGTCAGAGCCATGGAAATGCAGCTGCTCAGGTCCGGGAAAAGTTTTTTTGCCATCATTGCCCACGCCGGACAGCAGGACGTAGCCATAAAGGGCTTTTCTGCCGGAACCTCCCGCATAAAGTCCTTCGCCTCCTCCAGAGTGCACAGGTCCGCGCCAATGGCGACTTCCACCGCATCGACAAAGCCAAGGGCCCTGAGCGCCGGCCTCAGCTTTCCGGGCGTCAGGCCCGGGCCAAACTGGCCGGACACGGATGGGGCGACGGCCGCGTAAACGGGGACATCGCTGCGTATAGCCTGTATTGTCTGGAATATCTGCGCCTTGTCTGCAATAGCCCCGAAGGGACAGTTTGCCAGGCACATTCCGCAGGACACACACTTGTCGTAGTCTATCTGCGCCCTGCCGTATTCATCCGAGGAAATGGCCTTCATCCCGCAGGCCGACGCGCAGGGGCGCTTCAGACGGATGATGGCGCCGTAAGGGCACACTTCAAGGCATTTGCCGCACTTGATGCATTTTTCCTGATCGATATGGGATCTCCCGCCCTTGAAGGTTATCGCGCCCTTGGGGCATATCTCCTTGCAGGGATGGGCAAGGCAGCCCTGACAGGCGTCCGTGACCTTGACGACGTTATCCGGGCAGGCGTGACAGGCGAACTTGATGATGTTGATGAGCGGCGGCTCATAATATTTTTCGGGCTTGACGCATTCCTCCGCCCGGTAGGAGACGGGGGCCTGGTCAGCCGCGGAACGGGCGTCGAGCCCCATTGCCAGCCTCATTCTCTCCCGGACAATGGCGCGCTCCAGAAAGACGCTGTCTCTGTAAACGGAGATCTCGCCGGGGATGATTGTGTACGGAATCCCCTCCAGTTTGGAAAGGTCCCCCTCCTTGTACTCGTAGGAGAGCTTCGCGACTTCCGCGTAGACCCTTGTCCTGATGTCGTTGACGTTTGTGTAGATTCCCCTTGATTTGTTCATGACGCACCCCTTTTATTTTTTACCGCCCCCTATATTATACCCAGAGAGCCGGCAATTGGGAAAGCATACCCGGTTTGCAGCCCATTGCGGAGCCGGCGGCAGAGTTGGTGGATAAAGGGTTTCTGGAGTAATTTTATCTCATTGCTGCGGCATTCCCTGGATGCGGACACAGATGCAGTGAAAACGGGTTTAAAAAGGACAAGTGATATTGACATATAATATTACTATATAGTATAATCCGTAAAGAAATTAATACAGGAGGCTTTACCTTGAAAAAAATCACAATCAGCAATGCACCTGCGTACACATCTCCCAATTCCATGACCCTGATCTGCACGGAGAAGCCGGATGGCACCACGAATCTTGCAACATTGGCCTTTTGGGCATTTGCGTCGGCGAATCCCGGGAAGATCATGTTCTCTCTGAACAAAGGGGCGTACAGCCTTGAGCTGCTGGCCGGGAAGAAGGAAGTGGTTCTCGCGGTCCCCGGCGTTGAGCTGACAGGGGCACTGATTGAGTGCGGGACCTGCTCCGGACGCGATACGGATAAGATTGCAAAGGCCGGACTGACCATGCAGGAGGTGGAGGGTACGAACATCAAGGCCCCTGTTCCCTGCAGGCTGCTTATCCACGCTGTCGTTGCCGGGACGATGGATGCCGATGATCATGTCGTCCATCTGTGTGATGTCAGGGGCGTCTATGGTGATGAAGAAGTGGAAGCTGTGTTCGGCTGGAAAGGCTATGCTGAATTCGGAGCCGCACAGAAGAAATAAACGGGTAGGGGCGGCCATGGGCGAGTGGCCGCTCTTTTTCGACAGATGGGGAAGGAAATATGAAAACACAGGGCGGTTTTTTAATCACAAGAATCAAGCAGGTCGGAGGAAGGGTTTTTGAGCGTATCCTTGCGGAGAAGAAGATAGACGCTTTCAACGGAGCTCAGGGCAGGATTCTCTATATTCTCTGGCAGAAAAATGGTGTCCCGATCAGCGAACTTTCTAAAGAATCAGGGCTTGCCATGACCACCTTGACCAGCATGCTGGACCGAATGGAGGCTGCGGATCTGGTCCGCCGCAGCCGGGAGGATAAAGACCGGAGAAAGGTCATTATCTTTCTTACAGCGAAAGCCAGAGAATTGGAGAATGATTATAATTCTGTCACTGAAGAAATCAGCCGGATTTACTACAAGGATTTTTCAGAGGAAGAAATAGAGCAGGCGGAGGGGTATCTTCTTCGGATACTGAATAATGTGGAAGCAGTGCTCTGATAAGCGTTTGCCTAAGCTTTCTGAAGCGCTGCCGGAGCCTGCGCGAGAGGGGGCGGCAGGGGCACGGGAGCGCATAACGGCGTATAATTCCATGAGGATAAAGACAGGGAGGGGTTCTGGTGTACTGCGTGGAGGCAAAATCTCTTCTGTCAAAATGGAACTCCATCAATGTTTATCGGGGCTGTACGCATGGGTGTATCTACTGCGACAGCAGAAGCAAATGCTATGGATTCACCCATGAGTTTGAGGACATTGAGGTGAAGCGGAACGCGCCGGAGCTCCTTGAAAGGATTTTACGTTTAAAACGCAAAAAATTTATGGTGTCTACAGGCTCCATGAGTGACCCCTATATGCCGCTGGAGGAAGAGTTTAACCTGACACGCCAGTGTCTTGAGGTCATTAAGAAATACGGTTTTGGAGCAGCGGTCCTCACTAAGTCCAACCGAATTCTGCGTGATCTGGATTTGCTCGAGAGCATCAATGAACAATCCAAAGCTGTGGTTCAGATGACCCTCACGACCTGCAATGACGGGCTGTGCCGTATTTTAGAGCCCAATGCCGCCAGAGTTGCGGAACGGATTGAGACATTGAAGACAGTCCACAGGCACGGCATCCCTGCTGTGGTATGGTTTTCCCCTGTCCTTCCCTTCATCGAAGATACAGGAGAAAATATAACGGAACTGCTGGAGTATTGTATTGATGCCGGTGTAAAGGGAATTATCTGCTTTGGAATGGGGATGACTCTGCGCGAAGGCAACAGGGAATATTACTATGCCGCCCTGGACAGGCATTTCCCGGGTTTGCGGGAAAAGTATGAGAAAACCTATGGTTTATCGTACCATGTTGTGAGCAGCCGGAACAGAGAGCTGATGGAATTATTCCATTCACGGTGCGAAAAATATGGAATTATTCATGATGTCGGTCAATGTTTCGCGTATTTGCAGGAGTTCCCGGAAAAATATGGCCAGCTGTCACTGTTTTAGGAAGGCATCATGGCAGAGAGATTATTATGCTCCAGAAACCTGAAAATTCATGGGGCGGACTTTTTTGCGCTTTTCTCCCCCCGGGAATGGCACGGACTGGGGCTGTCCTCTCCGCGCAGATTTCCGCCAGGGAACGATACGTTTTCAACATTAACGCCCGGGTATATCTTTTCTGAATCAAACAGTGGCGCTGTATTGGAGTGAAAACAGTGCACACTGCATCAGAGCGGACCGGTCTGTTGTAAAAGATATCTGAGCATTGGCCGATACCGCAAAGGAGACGGCCACCAGAACCAACAAAAAAACCTTTAATGCTTTTCTCATAAAACATGCTCCCTGCAGCCTGAAAAAATTTCTCTGCGATTTGACTTCAGCTGATTTTTTCTCCTTTTTAAAATAAGCGCGAAATTAATCGCGCTCATTCATTGTATCTATTCAGTCGATGAGTTTTGTTGAGTCTCGTAAGGTCTAAGCAGGTCAGGGGGGAAGAGGATGTTGACGTGGACTATAGTCAATATAGTGGACACGAACTGAGAGGGAAGATATCCCCCCCACCGTCTGATCAACAAGACTGACCGAAGAATTGAGACTCTTTCTCGTCAGGTGAAATCATGTCATTAGCGCTATGAGGACGTTTTGAATTATAGAAACCCTCAATATAGCTAAAGACTGATTCTTTCACTTCTTTCTCGTCCGCAAAGTGCCTCCGTTGGGTCTCCTCCTTCTTCATAAACTTAAAAAATGCTTCCAC
>JAILIX010000061.1 GCA_024695065.1 Fretibacterium sp.
CGGGCGTTGGAGAACGCCGCGCCCACAGCCTCGCGGCGGAGCCCCAGCATCACGGCGACGGGGATCCCCAGGAAGACGGTTCCGATGTTGCCGAACTCCTGAAGGAGCAGCGCCGGCGCGGACTGAATCACCTTCCAGAAGCTGGGCCCTACCAGCGTGCCGTAGCGCGCCATGAGGAAGAAGAAGGTAACCCCCACCAGCGACGAGGTCTCAAACATATCCTCCTTGCTCAGCAGCTTCAGCGCGGGCAGACCGCACAGCGCGCCCAGGATGAAGGAGTACAGCAGCGGGATCGTCACCAGCGAAGCAGGCCCCACCTTGAAGGAATGGGTCCCGATCAGCTCAGCGATGACGGTCAGGATGAGCGCCAGGACGTGAAGTTTCCAGTTTCGAAGCGCCCGGTCAACGATGTTCATACACAACACTCCCTTAACCATAAAATTTACAGCCCTTAAAAAAAGCCTGGCCCGCGTCATCTCCCTAAGCACAAGGCTTAACGGAGACGGCACGGGCCGCGGTTCCACTCCAATTCCGGCAAAATAAACCGGCACTCAGAATTCACGGGCTCTCAGGTGGTATTCGCCCTTTTCGCAGCGTGGCGGCTCTCTCAGCCCCGGAGCTTCCGCCCCGGGAAACCGCCTCTCTGTCCGCTGGCCCGCGCCGCCCCGGGCATTATCTTTTGCCGTCCCGGTCACGCAGCAGGCAGGGTTACTCGTCCTCATCATTGCCCACAGATTAAATTTGCCTTAAGTTTGCCAAAACTGCCAAATCTGACAGTTTTGTGAGCTTTTTCCCCTTCGGATTCCTTTTGAAATCCCCTTCGCTCACTCTGCATTTTACAAGAATACCACCAAGCCGCTGTCCGCGCAAGGGGGTCTGTTCATAACCAGCCCCAGGTCAGGGGGACAGAGGGGACGCGCCGCCGGAGCGCCGCAGCCAGACGCAGTCCCTCCGGCCAGGCGTCAGGGCTCAGCACCTCCATCAGGGAGGGCAGCACCTCCCGCGGGGTTCCCCGGGCAAGGCTCCGCCCCCCCTGCATGACCAGCAGGCGGTCGCTGAAACGAAAGGCCATGTCCAGATCGTGCGTGATGGTGACAATAGTCCTTCCCTCGTCCCGCAGCCCCGCCAGAAGCGCCAGCACACGCTTTTGATAGGCGGCGTCCAGCCCCGCAAGGGGCTCGTCCAGAACGAGGCACTCCGGCCCGGCGGCCAGCACGGAGGCAATGGCCGTCAGGCGCCGCTCCCCTCCGGACAGGGCCAGGGGATTCCTTGGAAGGAAGTCCCGCCCCAGCCCCACGTGGTCCAGCGCGTTCAGCACGGCGCTCTTCAGGGCCTCTCCGGAGAGCCCCGCGTTTTTGGGGGCAAAGGCCAGCTCCTCCTCCACCGTCGGGGAGAAAAGCTGGTCCTCCGGGCACTGAAAGACAAGCCCCACCCGGCGGCGGAGCCCGTGAAGGGCCTCCCCCTTCCGGGGCAGAGGCTCCCCCGCTATCAGAATGCTGCCGGACTGTATCCTGTAAAGCCCGTTCAGGTGCTGAACCAGTGTGGACTTGCCGCTCCCCGTCCTCCCCGCGATGGAAAGCCAGCCTCCCCGCGGAATGTCCGCGTCCACATCCTTCAGAATCCACGGGCCCTCCGGGGCGTCAAACCGGAAGGACAGGTTCCGGACCTCCATGAAGTTTTCATACGGGCGGGGCGTCTTTCCGGAGGGTTCCGCCCGGGACAGCAGGTCAGCGGGGTGTTCTGCCAGGCGGTCCACAATCTCTGAGGTCAGTTCCTCAGCGTTCATTGCCCCGGCAGGGAGCCCCAGACGCCTGGCAAAGCTGTGCAGGTAAGACAGTTCAAAGCCCAGCGCCCCGGCCTCAGGCCAGAAGTCCCCGGTTGTCCCCTCCCAGGTCAGGCAGCCGCCTCTGAGCACCAGAACGCGGTCCACATCCTCAAGGTTCTCAAGCTGATGCGTCACCTGAACCAGCGTCGTCCCCGCCTCGTGGAGGGACCGCAGCACCCTTTCCACCTCAAGCCGGCCCTCCGGGTCCAGCATTGCCGTCGGCTCATCCAGGATGAGACATTCCACCCGCGCCGCCAGAGCCCCCGCCAGGGCCACCCGCTGCTTCTCCCCTCCGGAGAGGGCGGAAACCGGGGCCTCCCGCTTGTGCAGCAGCCCCACCCTGTCCAGCGCCCAGTCCACCCGCTGCTGAATTTCACCGGGGGGAAGGCCCTGATTCTCCGGGGCAAAGGCCACGTCATCCTCCACCACAGCCGCAACAATCTGATTCTCCGGATCCTGAAACACAAGCCCCACCTGGCGCCGGAGGTCATGAAAGGGGATGTCCCTCACGTCCCGGCCGGAGACAAAACAGGTGCCCTGCGTTGGAAACTGCAGAGCACCCAAAATTTTGACGAGCGTTGATTTACCAGAACCGTTATGCCCAAAGACAGCCACCCGCTCTCCCCGACGGATCTTCAGCGAGAGGTCCTTCAGAGCCGGCCTTTTTCCATCGTAGGAGAAGGAGACAGAGCGCAGCTCCAGCATTGGGGCCTGCGGGCGGCCGGGGGCGTTCCCGTCCGTTCTAATTTCCGCTCTTCTCCTCCCTGTCGATGAGCTGAATCACAGCCATCTCCGCGCCGTCGCCCTGGCGCATGCCCAGCTTGACGATGCGGGTGTAGCCGCCCTTATCAAAGGAAGCGTAGCGGGGCGCAACTTCCTTGAAGAGTTTCGTTGCCGCCTCTTTATGAGGCATGCGGGAGAACACAACACGAATATCATGGACGCTTCCGCCCCGGGCGCGCGTGATCAGCTTTTCCGCAACGCGGCGAAGCTCCTTCGCGCGGGTAACCGTCGTCTTCACCTGGCCATGCAGAAACAGGCTGGCGGCCATGTTGCTCAACATCGCCATCCTGTGGCTGCCGTAGCGGCCAAGCGTTCTATGATCCACACGGTGTCTCATAGTCCTTCTTCCTCCTTAGCTTTTTCCTCAGCGTTATCCGCTTGCTTTGTCTGTTTCGCTTTTGCCTGCGTTTTTTCCTCGTCTGCCGGCTCCGGCTTCCGGGCCTCTTCCGGCTCTTTGGACTCCTTGAGCTCTTTGGCCTCCTCCGGCGCCACCGGCTCTTTGGGCTCCTTGAGCTCTTTGGCCTCCTCCGGCGCTACCGGCTCCTTGGGCTCTTGGGCCTCCACCGGCGCCACCGACTCTTTAGGCTCTTTAGGCGCCTTGAGATCTTTGGCCTCCTCCGGCTGAACTGCCGGCTTATCCGCCGCGGCCTTCGCAGGCGCAGGCACAGCTTCAGGCTCAGCCGCGTGCTGTGTGACCTTCGTCTTTTTCTCACGCAGCTTCATCCCGGCGGCCATCAGCTTCTCCTCAATCTCCGTCAGGGATACCTTCCCCAGGTTGCGGATCTTCAGGAGGTCGTCACGGGAACGCTGAAGGAGATCGCCTATCGTCTGAATCCCGCCCCGCAGCAGGCAGTTCTGCGCGCGGATGGTGACTTCAAGGTCATGAATCGGGCGGGCAAGGAAATCATTGTCCCCCGTGGAGCCCATGGAATCCGGCTCCTGACCGCCCTCATGGGAGCCATCCTTCAGGCCGATGCTCGCCGCGGCCTCTTCAACGTTGTCAACGATATGCTCAAAGTAGCTCTGGATAATCTGCGACGCCTCGCCCAATGCCTTGTCCGGGGAGACGACGCCGTTGGTCCACAGTTCCAGAGCCAGACGCTCATAGTCCGTCCGCTGTCCCACACGTGCCGCCTCAACGCGATAGTTCACGCGAAGCACCGGTGAGAAGATAGCGTCCGTCAGCAGGGCGTCCACAGGAAGGGAGGCGGGACGCGGCCGCTCTGCGGAGAGATAGCCCTTCCCCTGCTCAATGTAGAGCTCCATCTCAAGATGGGCTCCCTTCTCCATTGTACAGATCTTCGCATTCGGATCGATGAACTCGACCTCGCTGTCCGCCGGGATATCCCCCGCCGTTACCACGCCGGTCTTCTGAAAATCCACGGCGAGGACCCGGACCTCCTTGCTTTTGGAGCGGACAGGGATATGCTTCAGGTTCATCAATATCTCGATGACATCCTCACGCACACCCTCAATGGTACTGAATTCATGCAGCACCCCATCAATCCGGACCGCCGTGATGGCGGCGCCCCCTATCGAGGAGAGCAGGACCCGGCGCAGCGCGTTGCCCAGAGTCATCCCATAGCCACGATCCAGGGGCTCCAGGGACAGCCTTCCGTAAGTCGGGGTGTTCTCCTCAAACCTCAGCGTAGGCCGTAAAATCTCCAAATTCTCTAACATAGATTACGCTCCTTTCGCAGACGCCGGGGAGAGATTCCGGATTAGACACGACGCCTCTTGGGGGGACGGCACCCATTATGAGGGATGGGAGTCGTATCCTTGATCAGGTTGACCTGAAGGCCCGCTGCCTGCAGGGAACGGATCGCCGATTCACGGCCGGGGCCGGGGCCCTTCACAATGACGTCAATCTCCTGAACACCCTGATCCTGGGCGCCCTTCGCCACCTGCTGGGCAGCGATCTGAGCCGCGAAGGGGGTGGACTTCCTCGTCCCCTTGAAGCCGACATTGCCGCCGCTGGACCAGGAGATAATGTTGCCGCCCTTGTCGCTGATGCACAGGATGGTGTTGTTGAACGTGGAGTAGATATGCGCCACCCCGTAGTTTATATTCTTCTTCTCACGCTTCTTGCCCTTGCGGACTGTTGTTCTCTTAGCCACGATTGCCCCTCCCTACTTAGTGGCGACCTTCTTGTTGGCCACCGTGCGGCGCGGACCCTTACGCGTCCTGGCATTCGTCTTCGTTTTCTGCCCGCGGACAGGAAGCCCGAGACGATGGCGGAGGCCGCGATAGCATCCGATGTCAATGAGCCGCTTGATGTTCATGGAGACCTCGCGGCGGAGATCGCCCTCCACACGGTAATGCTCCTCAATCTCACGGCGCAGCTTCTGTGTGTCATCCTCGCTGAGGTCCTTCACGCGGATATCGGGATTCACGCCCGTCGCCGCCAGGATCTTCTTCGCGGAGGGAAGCCCAATCCCAAAGATATAGGTCAAGGCAATCTCAATGCGCTTCTCGCGCGGAAGGTCCACACCTGCAATACGAGCCATTCCCTTACCTCCTTACTCCCTGACGCTGCTTATGGCGCGGGTCGCGGCTGCAGATAACACGCACGACACCATGACGCCGGATCACTCTGCAAAACTCACAGATCGGTTTTACTGAAGGTCTGACCTTCATTGTTCCCACTCCTCATTTCTTCTTCTATTTATAACGATAAATAATCCTTCCTCTTGTCAAGTCGTAGGGCGAAACCTCGACGAGCACACGGTCACCGGGGAGGATCCTGATGAAATGCATCCTCATTTTACCCGAGACATGAGCCAGAAGCTTGTGTCCGTTTTCCAGCTCCACACGAAACATGGCGTTGGGAAGGGGTTCGCAGATAACGCCCTTTGCCTCAATGACTTCCTCTTTTCCCGCGTTTGCCATAAACTGCCCTGCCTCTCCGTTCCGAATCTTATTCTTCTGCCGGCACATCTCTGAGCCCGACAAGGATCTGACAGAAACGTCCCCGGTCAATGTCCTGCTTCGCTTCAATCAGCTCAGCCAGCTCCGCCACCCGCTGTGACGTCCGCTGGACATGCCTTGGATTCTTCCTCTTTGGCCGGGAAACGTTGAACCGCTCCCCATCCGCCAAAGCCAGCCGATCCTTTTCAAAGCCAACGACCACATAAAACTTTCCCCTGTCCTTCCCCCGCCGGGAGAGAACCACCTGCCCGACAGAATAGGGGTCAGGAAACAGCTCTAATGAGCCATCTGACTTGTCCATGGGGTCAAAATCTCCGGCCCATCATCCAAAACTGCGATTGACCGTTCGAAATGCGCCGCATCGGAACCATCGGCAGTGAAAACCGTCCAGCCGTTCTCTCCGACCCTGACGTCCTCTCGCCCCGACATAATCATGGGCTCTATGGCTATCGTCATCCCCCTCTGGAGGGTGACTCCGCGCCTGGGGTGCCCAAAGTTGGGCACCTGAGGAGCCTCGTGCATTTTTTTCCCGATTCCATGTCCCGTATAATCCCTGACAATACCGTAACCCAGCGGTTTGACATAGGACTCCACGGCATACCCGATATCCCCCAGCGTGTGGCCCCTGAGGGCCGCCTCAATGGCCCTGTTCAGCGACGTCTCCGTCACCTCAAGGAGAGCCTGACGTTTCCCGCTGATGCTCCCCACAGGATAGGTGCAGGCGGCATCCCCGCAGTAGCCCTCAAGGCTGACCCCAACGTCAACACTGAGGATATCGCCCTCCTCAAGCACCCGGTCCCCCGGTATCCCGTGAACAATCTCCTCATTCACAGAGGCGCAGATCGTCCCCGGGAAGGGCGTCATGTCCGGCGCAGGGCAATATCCTTTGAAAAGCGGGGTCCCGCCGCAGGAACGGATATAGTCCTCCGCCAGGGTGTCCAGCTCCAGCGTCGTAACGCCGGGCCGGACAGACTCCCTGACGCGGTCCAGCACATCCGCCACAACCTTCCCGGCGCGGCGCATGAGGACAAGCTCTTCAGGACTCTTAAGATGCACCATTCAGGGCAGCCTTTACCCTTCCGTAAATCGCCTCGGGCGCATCAGAAGCGTCCACCTCACGCAGCAGCCCCCGGTCCCTGTACCAGGCCACAAGAGGCTCCGTCTGCTCGTGGAAGACCTTCAGCCGGTTGCGGATGACGGCCTCGTGGTCATCATCCCGCTGAAAAAGCTCCCCGCCGCAGGACGGGCACACCGCCGATGGCTTCTCCATCGCCAGAAGGTTAAAAATCCCGCCGCAGGAACGGCAGGTCCGGCGGTTGGAGAGCCGCTTCACAAGGACCTCATCATCAATGGCAAAAAGCAGCACGGCATCCAGGTTTTTACCCTGTCCCCTGAGGAACGACTCCAGGAACTCCGCCTGAGGCACCGTCCGCGGAAAGCCATCCAGCAGAAAGCCCTCTGACACATCCGGCTCCGACAGACGTGCGGAGACCATTTTCATGACCACCTCGTCCGGAACCAGAGCCCCTTTGTCCATGTACTGCTTTGCCTCCATCCCAAGGGGGGTCTGATCCTTCAGGTTCTGCCTGAAGATATCCCCCGTTGAGATATGGGCACACTTGTCGCGTTCCTTCAGCAAAGCCGCCTGGGTTCCCTTGCCTGCGCCCGGAGCGCCTAAAAGGACTAATCTCACTGTCCCCCGCCCTCCTAAGCGCGAAGCAGACTGCCGGACTTGCCGCCGGACTTCTTCAGAATGCCGTCATAATGCCGCATCAGAAGCTGGGCCTCGATCTGGTTGATCGTATCCAGCGCCACACCCACAACGATGAGCACAGCCGTCCCGCCGAAATAGAAGCTCCTCACGTTCAGAACGGAGGACATGACATTGGGGATCAGCGCGATAATAGCCAGGAAGACGCCTCCGGCCAGCGTGATGCGCTCCATCACCTTCGTGATGTAGTCCGAGGTGGGCTGCCCGGGGCGGATGCCCAGGATAAACCCTCCATACTTCTTCATGTTGCTGGCGATGTCCGTCGGATTAAAGACAACGGCCGTGTAGAAGTAGGAGAAGAAGATAATCAGCGCGATGTTGCACAGAATATAAAACACACCGTTGGGCGTGAAGAGGTCCATGATGAACGCGCCCACAGTGCTGTCCCTGAAGTAGCCGGCAATGGTGTAGGGGAAAATCAGCAGGGAGGAAGCGAAGATAATGGGAATAACCCCCGCCTGGTTGACCTTCAGCGGGATAAAGGTGCTCTGCCCGCCATAGACCTTGTTGCCCACCACACGCTTGGCGTACTGCACCGGAAGCCGCCGCTGCCCCTCCTGAAGGAGGATGCAGCCCGCAATCACGGCCACCATCAGGACAAGCCCCACCAGCAGCGCTATCACATGCAGCTCTCCCAGCACCACCATGTTCCACGTCTGGATGATTGCCTCGGGGATACGGGCAACGATACCGGCGAAAATCAACAGGGAAATGCCGTTCCCGATGCCATGGTCGGAAAGCTCCTCCCCCAGCCACATCACCGCCAGAGAGCCCGCCGTCAGGGTGATGACGATCATGAAAGCGTCAAAGAAGGAACCGGAGAAAATCCCAAGATTCCCAATCCACGCCGTCATGCCAATGGCCTGCACCACAGCGAACAGCACAGAGCCATAGCGCGTCCACTGAACAATCTTCTTCCGCCCGTCTGTGCTGTCCTTCTGAAGTTTCTCCAGGAAGGGGAAAATCACCACAAGGAGCTGCATGACAATGCTGGAGTTGATGTAGGGCGCCACTCCAAGGGAGAAGATGCCGAAACGGCTCAGAGCACCGCCGGAAAAGAGGTTGAGGAAGTCCATCACCCCGCCGCCGCTGCCGCTGAACAGATTCGCCATCGCTGCCCGGTCAACTCCGGGAGTCGGAATATACGCACCCAGGCGGAAGATAAAGAGGATAGCCAGGGTAAACAGTATCCGTCGTTTCAGGTCAGGCAGTCTGAAGGCGTCGCCAAAGGCCCCGAACACGTCAGATCACCTCGGCCTTCCCGCCGGCTGCCTTGATCTTCTCGTCCGCTCCCTTGCTGAAAGCTGCGGCCTTCACCGTCAGCGCCTTGTGAAGGTCGCCCTTCGCCAGCACCTTGACAGGCAGGTCCGTTCCGCGGATCAGCCCGGCCTTCAACAGCGTGTCCGGCGTAATCTCCTGGCCGGACTCAAACTTCTCCTCAAGGGAGACAAGGTTTACAATCTGATACTTCACCGCAAAACGGGCATTATTGAATCCGCGCTTGGGCGTCCTCCGGGTGAGGGGCATCTGGCCTCCCTCAAACCCGGGACGGACACCGCCGCCCGTGCGCGCCTTGTGCCCCTTGTTGCCCTTGCCGGACGTCTTGCCTGTCCCGCTGCCGGGGCCCTGCCCCAGGCGCTTGTTTCCGCGCCTGGAGTTCGGGGCCGGCCTGAGATCATGAAGGTTCATATCCGCCGCCTCCTCAGTTCTCGGACGTCAACACCACAAGGTGCCGGACGTGCTCAATCATCCCGCGGATCTGAGGAGTGTCCTCATGCTCCACCGTGGACTGAAGTTTCGTAAAGCCCAAAGCCTTCAGAGTGCGCTTCTGACGGTCTGAAAACCCGATGGCGCTTTTGACCCACTTCACTTTTATTTTAGACATGGCCCTACCTCCTACTCCACAGGAGCGGCCTCCAGGGCCTTCTTGCCGCGGAGCTTATAAATCTCGTCCGCCGTGCGGGTCTCCTTGATGGCCTCAAGGGTGGCCCAGGCGACGTTGATGGCATTGGAAGTGCGTCCCACAACCTTCGTGACGACGTCCTTCACTCCGCCCAGCTCCATGATGGCGCGGACAACGCCGCCGGCGATGACGCCCGTACCGGCAGGAGCCGGCTTGAGCAGCACCCTTGCAGCGCCGAACTCGCCTGTCACAGGATGGGGCATGGTGTCCCCGTCCCTGCGGATGGCAACAAGTTCCTTGCTCGCCTTCTCGATTCCCTTGCGGACGGCCTCAGCGATTTCCTTTGCCTTGCCGATTCCCGCTCCCACATAACGATCCCCGTCACCCACAACGACGAGCACCGCAAATTTAAAACGCTTGCCTCCCTTGACGACCTTGCTCACGCGGTTGATGGCAACGACGCGCTCTTTCAGGTCCAGGGACTTGGCATCGATTCGCTTTGTGATCATGATCAGCCTGCCCTCCTAAATTAGTCTAAAACTTAAGGCCGGCCTCGCGGGCCGCGTCAGCCAGGGCTTTAACCTTGCCATGATACTGATGCCCTCCGCGATCAAAGACCACTGTCTCAATCCCCTTCGCCTTGGCACGCTCCGCAGCCAGCCTGCCGACAACCTTGGCGGCCTCGATGTTGCAGGTCCCCTTCAGCGTCTCCTTCACAGACTTCTCAAGAGTGGAGACAGCCGCAAGAGTGTGTCCGAGATCATCATCGATAATCTGGACATAGAGGTGGTTCAGGCTGTGAAAAACAGCCATCCTCGGCTTCTCGGCCGTCCCGGAAAGCGTGCGGCGCAGCCTTTCATGACGCATGACGCGCATATCGTTTCTGCTTCTCTTTTTCATTCTCTGCGCTCCCTAACTACTTCGCGCCCGTCTTGCCGGCCTTGCGGGCGATATATTCGTTCTCAAAACGAATCCCCTTGCCATGGTAGGGTTCGGGCGGACGATACTGCCGGATCAGGGCACAGGTCTGCCCCACCAGCTCCTTATCGATCCCTTTAACGATGAACTTAATCGGGTTCTCCACCACGATCTCGATGCCAGCCGGGGGAGTGAACTCCACAGGGTGAGAGAAGCCGAGGTTCATCACCAGCTTCTTGCCCTGAAGCTGAGCTCTCCAGCCCACGCCCACAATCTCCATCGTCTTCTGGAAGCCCTGCGTGACCCCAGTCACCATGTTGGCGATAAGAGCACGGGTCATGCCGTGCCAGGCGCAGGTCTGCTTTTCGTCGTTGGTGCGGGACACCTGCACTTTATCGGCCTCAACATTGACGTTGATGCCGGGCATCAGCTTTGCGCTCAGCTCACCCTTGGGCCCCTTGACGCGGATATCCTCTCCGCTGACGGAGACGCTTACGCCCTTGACGAGGGCGACTGCTTTACGTCCAATACGAGACATTTACAGGCCCTCCTTACCAGACGTAGCAGAGGACTTCGCCGCCAAGGCCAAGTTTAGAGGCCTCTGCCCCTGTCTTCAGTCCCTGAGAGGTGGAGAGAATTGCAAGCCCCAGTCCTCCCATAACAACCGGAAGCTCGTCCTTCCCCACATAAATCCGCCTTCCCGGCTTGCTGATGCGCCGCAGGCCCTGAATGACCCGCTCACGCTCCGGTCCGTAGGACAGGAAAATGCGGATGGAAGCATAAGGCTTCTTCGGGTCCGTGACCGTCTTGAAGCTCTTGATGTACCCCTCGTCCTTCAGAATCCTGGCGATGGCCAGTTTAATCTTGCTGGCCGGCACATCGACACTCTCGCTGAAAATCATATTCGCGTTGCGCACTCTTGTGAGCATGTCCGCGATAGGATCGTTTACGTACATTCCGTTGCCCCCTTAGGCTACCAACTCGACTTGACGACGCCGGGAATTCTTCCCTCGCGGGCAAGTTTGCGGAAGCAGCAGCGGCACATATCAAACATGCGCATATAGCCGTGAATCCTTCCGCACAGCGGGCAGCGATTATAACGTCGCACCTCAAACTTTGGGGGTAACTTCGCCTTATATTTCAATGCCTTTCTTGCCATCTCATCGTACCCCTTGTCTAACGGTTGTTGAAGGGCATTCCCATACCCTTGAGAAGGGCGTAAGCCTCTTCGTCTGTGGGCGCAGTCGTGACAATCGTGATGTTCATGCCCCTGGACCGGATGACCTTGTCATAGCTGATCTCCGGGAAGATAAGCTGCTCACGCAGCCCCAGATTGTAATTGCCGCGGCCGTCAAAACCCTTGCGGGACACACCTTGAAAGTCCTTGATGCCCGGCAGGGCCAGGGAGATAAGTCGGTCAAGGAACTCCCACATCTTGTTCCCCCGGAGCGTCACAGAGCACGCCACCGGCATCCCCTGACGCACCTTGAAGCCGGCGATGGATTTCTTCGCACGCTTCAGCAGCGGCTGCTGGCCCGTGATGGCCCGAAGCTCTGCAATAGCGACATCCATAAACTTGATGTCCAGCTTCGCGTCGCCAACGCCAATGTTCACAACCACCTTCTGAATCCGGGGAAGCTGCATTACGTTCTTGTAGCCAAACTCCTTGAGCAGGGCCGGGGAAATCTCATTCTTATATTTTTCCAACATGCGCGGAACCATGATCTAACCCCTCCCCTCAAGCCTTATCGATAATTTCGCCGCACTTCTTGCAGACGCGAACCTTTTTGCCGCTCTCCAGGAAGGAAGAGCCAACCCGCGTCGCCGCCCCGCACTGGGGGCACACGAGCATCACTTTCGCCGCGTAGATGGGCGCCTCCTGCTTGTTGATCCCGGACTGCGGGTTCTTCTGGGTCGGCTTCAAATGACGCGACACCATGTTCACGCCCTCCACAACGACCAGGCCGCGCTCGGGAATACGGCGCAGGATCTTGCCCTCCTTGCCCTTATCCTTGCCGGATATGACGCGGACTCGATCATTTTTCTTAAGCCTTACAGACATCGTCCAGCCTCCTAAACCACTTCAGGCGCAAGCGAGAGGATGCGCATATACTTCTTCGCGCGGAGCTCCCTGCCGACGGGCCCAAAAATACGGGTCCCCTTGGGCTCCCCGTTGGCGTCAATAATCACGGCCGCGTTGTCATCAAAACGGACATAGGAACCGTCGCGGCGGCGAACTTCCTTCTTCGTGCGGACAATCACGGCCTTAACGACCGACCCCTTGGCGATGTTGCTGTTGGGGATTGCCTCCCGCACCGAGGCGACGATGACGTCGCCGATTGTGCCCCACTTGCGCTTGCTTCCCCCCATGACCTGAATGCAGAAAAGTTTCCGGGCCCCGGAGTTATCAGCAACGTTAAGTACTGTGGTAAGCTGAATCATAAGTTACTCCTCTCCGGGCGTATCAGAGTCAAAGACAGGAGCACGCCGCATAACCTCAACCAATTCCCATCTCTTCGTCTTGCTCAGCGGGCGGGTCTCACGGATACGGACCTCATCGCCGATACGGCAGGTGTTTTCCGCGTCGTGGGCCACATACTTCTTCGCCCTCTGAATACGCTTCCCGTAAAGGGGATGCTCCGCAAGACGGGAGACCTTCACGACAACCGTCTTATCCATTTTATTGCTGACGACGATCCCCACGCGGACCTTGCGGTGGGAGAGCACCGTCTCCTTATTAGCCTCCATAGACAACTTACCTCCTGGCCGTGGACTCCATCGCGCGGCGCTTCTCTCCGGCGACGGTCAACACTCTGGCTATGGTCTTTCGGACTTCCCGGATGCGGCCTGTGTTTTTGAGTTGTCCGACTGCATTCTGAAAACGCAGGTTAAAAAGCTCCTCTTTAAATTGACGATACTGCTCCTGAAGTTCCTCCAGGGAGAGGTCTCGAAGTTTTGTCGCATCCATCAGTTTTCACCACCCATACCCTCTCGCGATACGATGCGGACCTTAATAGGCAGCTTGTGCGAGGCTGTCCTGAAGGCTTCCGCCGCAAGATCGGGGGAGATTCCCGCGAACTCAAACAGGATACGGCCCCTCTTAACGGCGGCCACCCAGAATTCCGGCGCTCCCTTTCCCTTACCCATACGGGTTTCCAGAGGCTTCTTTGTGTAGGGACGGTCCGGGAAAACACGAATCCAGATCTTGCCGCCCTTCTTCATCTTCCTCGATATGGCAACGCGGGTAGCCTCTATTTGACGCGCCGTAAGCCACACATTCTCAAGGGCCTGAATGCCCCAATCCCCGAAAGCGATGCTCGTGCCTCCCTTGGAGACTCCGCGCAGCGGGGAACGGTGGGACTTGCGGTATTTTACTCTGCTGGGCATAAGCATGAAAAATTACCCCCTTGCCTTGTCCTTATCACGCTCACGGCGCCCGCTCCGCACGGCCATCGGGCGCTCGTTTTCACGATCACGGTAAATCCAAATCTTGCAGCCGATGACACCATACATGGTCGACGCCTCGGCAAAGCCGTAATCGATGTCAGCCTTAATCGTCGAAAGCGGCAGACGTCCCTCATTGTACCACTCCGTGCGGGCAATCTCCGCCCCGCCAAGACGTCCGGCCACCTGAGCCTTGATGCCCAGAACTCCCGCCTTTGTGGCGCGGAAGATAGCCTGCTTCATCGCACGGCGGAAAGACACGCGGCGCTCAAGAGAGGAAGCGATATTCTCAGCCACCAGCTGGGCCTCGACATCGGGATTCTTGATCTCCTGGATGTTCACCATGACCTTGCCGCCCGTCATCGACTGAAGCTCATCTTTAATGGTCTGAATCTCAGCGCCGCCGCGGCCAATCACCACGCCGGGACGCGCCGTCCAGATCGTGAAGCGCATCACGTGACCGACGCGCTCAATCTCAACGCGGGAGATGCCAGCGCCCTCCCACTTCTTCATAATCCAGCTGCGAAGCCTGATATCCTCATGCAGCTTTTTCGCGTACTCCTTGCGGCCGGCATACCACTTGGACTGCCACTCCGAGGAGACACCCAACCTGTATCCTACGGGATGAACCTTCTGTCCCACGAAAATCCCTCCTAACGTTCCGAGACCGTAACGGTCACATGGGATGTGCGGTGCACATAAGGATGAGCCCGCCCCATGGAGACCGGACGAAAACGCTTCATCACAGGTCCCTGGTCCGCGAAGGCCGTATAGACATACAGCTTATCCATATCCATCCCGAAATTGTGCTCTGCGTTCGCCACGGCGCTCTGAAGGACCTTGAAGACGATTCTGGCCGCCCTCTGGGGGCTGAACTTCAGGATCGTCAGGGCCTCCTCAACGCCCTTTCCACGGATGAGGGCCAAAACCTGCCTCACCTTCGTCGGAGAGATCCTCGCCTGGCGGACCATAGCTTTTGCCACAGCTCTTGATTCCATAGCGATTCCCTCCTATTTGCCCTTCGTGGAGCGCTCCTGCCCCGCGTGGTGTCCAAACTTGCGCGTGGGAGCAAACTCACCCAGCTTGTGCCCCACCATGTTTTCGCTGATGTAGACCGGCAGGTGCATACGGCCGTTGTGAACAGCGATAGTGTGTCCGATCATCTGGGGAACAACGGTAGAACGGCGGGACCAGGTCTTGATGACCTTCTTGTTTCCCGATTCGTTCATATCCTCGATCTTGGCAAGGAGCCTCTGCTCAATGAAGGGCCCCTTTTTTGTAGAACGAGCCATCCTAAAATCCTCCTCGTCTGTTACTTATCGTAGCGGCGGCGAACGATCAGCTTGTCAGAAGCCTTGCGTTTGCGCGTACGATATCCCTTAGCCGGCGTGCCCCAAGGAGAAACAGGATGCTTGTTGCTCTTGCTCTTTCCCTCACCGCCGCCCAACGGGTGGTCAACCGGGTTCATCACCATGCCGCGAACAACGGAACGGCGCCCGCGCCAGCGGGTCTTGCCCGCCTTGCCCAGGGAGATGTTTTCATAATCTTCATTGCCCACCTGTCCCACCGTGGCCATGCACTCAAGCAGGAACAGACGGAGCTCGCCGCTGGGCATACGGATATAGGCATATTTGCCTTCCTTCGCCATGAGCTGCGCGGAGGTTCCGGCAGAACGAACCAGCTTCGCACCGCAGCCAGGCCGAAGCTCAAGGTTGTGAATCACCGTGCCCACCGGGATATCCTTCAGCTTCAGGGCGTTGCCCGGAGTGATATCCGCCTCGGCCCCGGCGAGGATTGTGTCACCGACCTTCAGGTCCTTGGGAAGGATGATGTAGCGCTTCTCGCCGTCCGCATAGTTAATCAGCGCGATGCGGGCGTTGCGGTTGGGATCATACTCCACCGTTGCAACCTTCCCCGGAACTCCAATCTTATCGCGGCGGAAATCAATGATGCGGTACGTCCGCCTGTGGCCGCCTCCGATGTGGCGCATGGTGATGCGCCCGGTGTTGTTGCGGCCGCCGTGCTTGCGGAGCTCCGTGACCAGGGACCTCTCCGGCTTCTGCGCCGTGATGTCCTCGCGTCCCTGAATGGTCATCTGACGGCGTCCAGGGGTATAGGGCTTGAACTGCTTTATCGACATATCTCGCTTACCCCCTTCAGATTGACGCGCCCTCGAAGAACTCGATGCGCTGGCCCTCGGGCAGGGCCACAATTGCCTTCTTCCAGGAGCGTGTCCGGCCCTGGAAGGCGCCCATGCGCTTAGGCTTTCCCCTGACGTTCATCGTGTTGACGCTCAGAACCTTCACCTTGAAGATCTCCTCAATCGCCTTGCGGATCTGGATCTTGTTGGCGTCCTTGTGAACCTCAAAGGTATATTTATTCAACTCCATCAGGGAGCTGCTCTTCTCCGTAACGATGGGGCGAACGATAATATCATGAGCAATCAGATTCATCTCGCGTAAACCTCCTCAAGCCGGGCAACAGCCTCAGGAGTCACGACCACAGTTTTGGAGTTCAAAAGGTCGTAGACATTAATGCTCGCGACGTTGATGCACTTGGTCCCCGGGATATTCCTGGCGGAACGCACAACACTGTCCGCCGCCCCGTGGTAAACAACAAGCGCCTTTTCGGCATTGATGGCCTTCATAAAGGTCATCATTGTCTTCGTCGAGGCTGACTCCATCTCCATGCCCCTTACAACCGTCATCTGCTCATCGCGAACCTTGACGGACAAGGCGCTGAGGAGGGCGAGACGCCGCACCTTCTTATTTACTTTCTGATGATAGTCCCTCACCTTGGGACCATGAGCCACCCCGCCATGAATCCAGAGCGGGGAACGGGTACTCCCCTGACGGGCACGCCCCGTGTGCTTCTGCCTCCAGGGCTTCTTGCCGCCGCCGCTGACATCCCCGCGGGTCTTGACGCTGCTTGTCCCCTGACGGCAATTCGCCAGGTGGGCCACCACAACCTGATGCATGGCCGCAACATGGACGGGCACGTTGAACACCGCGTCCGACAGGGTCATCTCCCCCAGAGGCTGCCCATTGAAATCAACAACTTTTACTGTCGGCATGACTGTTTCCCTCCTTCCTTATCCCTTTTTGTAGAGAGCAACCAGGCTGTTCTTGGCGCCCGGCACAGCCCCCTTGACAAGGAGGAGGTTGTTCTCCAGGTCAACAGCCATTACCGTCAGGTTCTTGACCGTGACCTTCTCGCTTCCCATATGCCCCGGCATCCTCTTGCCCGGAAATACGCGGCCTGGATAGGAGATAGCGCCGCTGGAACCGCCGTGACGATGCTCCACGGAAGTTCCGTGGCTGAACTGCTGGCCGCCGAAATGGTAACGCTTCATGACGCCCGCAAAACCTTTTCCCTTGCTGACACCCTTGACGTCAACCTTCTCGCCTGCCTCAAAC
>JAILIX010000069.1 GCA_024695065.1 Fretibacterium sp.
AATTCACCGTCCCCGTGGAGGACGGAATTATCCCCCTTCCCTACCGCATGGCGCGCTTCCTCATGGTGATGACCCATGAGCTGGAGGAAATGAGCGTGCGGGCCAACGCGGCCAACATGGCCAAGTCCATATTCCTGTCCAGTATGTCCCATGACATCCGCACGCCCATCAACGCGGTGCTGGGCATGGACGAGATGATCCTGCGCGAAGCCAGGGAAAAGAATATTCTGGAATACGCCGCCAACATCCGCACGGCGGGAAACACCCTCCTGGGACTGATCAACGACATTCTGGACTTTTCCAAGATAGAGGCCGGCAAGATGGACATTATTCCCGTGGAGTACGACATGGCCTCGGTGCTGAATGACCTCGCCAACATGATCTCCCTGCGGGCGTCGGACAAGGGGCTCTCCTTCACCGTGAAGGCGGACCGGGACCTTCCCTCCACCCTCCGGGGCGACGAGCTGCGCCTGAAACAGATTATTACCAACATCCTCACCAACGCCGTGAAGTACACCGGGAAGGGCAGCGTCACGCTGTCGGCGGGCTTTGAGCCCGATCCTGACCCGGAGGGCCGCTTCATTCTGCTGTCCGTCTCCGTGACGGACACGGGCACCGGCATCCGGCCGGAGGACAGGGACCGGCTCTTCGCCCCCTTTGAGCGCATCGACGAGGGACGGAACCACACCGTGGAGGGCACGGGGCTGGGCATGGCCATCACCACTCAGCTCCTCTCAAGGATGGGCAGCCGGCTGGAGGTCGAGAGCGAGTACGGCAGGGGGTCCACCTTCTCCTTCAAACTGAGGCAGGAGGTCGTGAACCCGGAGCCCATGGGGGATTTTGAGGAGGCCTTCCAGCGTTCCCTGGCGGAGAGGCCCCAGTATCATGAGAGCTTCCGCGCCCCGGAAGCGCGGGTGCTGGCCGTGGACGACATGTTCATCAACCTGTCGGTGTTCCGGGGGCTCCTGAAGCAGACCGGCGTGCGGATCGACACGGCCCAGAGCGGCAAGGAATGTCTCACCAGACTGACGGAAACTGCCTACGACCTGATCTTCCTTGACCACCACATGCCGGGGATGGATGGCGTGGAGACCTTCCGGAGGATGAAGAGCCTGCCGGGGAACAGGAACCTCAGCACGCCGGTGGTCATGCTGACGGCCAACGCCGTTTCCGGGTCCAGAGAGGAGTACAGCTCCCTGGGTTTTGCGGGCTATCTGGCGAAGCCCATTGCCCCGGCCGCGCTGGAAAAGCTTCTGCGGGAAAGCCTTCCGCCGGAGAAGGTGCAGATAACGGCCTGTGAGGAGGAGCCCGGGCCGGAGGACGGCCGGCCTGCCGGTGAGGAATGGCCGCCGGTCGATGGGCTGGACTGGGATCTGGCGGAGCTTCATCTGCCGTCCCGGGAGCTGCTCACCGGGGCCCTGAGGGACTTTTACAATACGCTGGACCCCCACGCCGAACGGCTGGACACCCTGTTCCGGGAGGACAATGAGACGGAGTACCGCGTGCTGGTCCATGGCATGAAGAGCGCCGCCGCTATGGTGGGGATCCTGCCTCTGGCGGGGCTGGCCAGGGTGCTTGAGTACGCCGCCAGGGACGGGGACTGGGAGACGGTCACCCGCCTCCACGGCGTTTTTCTGAAGGAATGGCGCGGCTTCCGTGAAAAGCTGCGGGCCCTCCCCGGCGTGGCGGAGGAACCCGACGGGGACGGGGCTGCGGACTTTGATCCGGAGGCGGTGAAAGCCCTTTTGTCCGGCGTCGCGGAGGCCATGGACAACTTCGACACGGACGGGGCGGACAAGGCTGTGGAGGAGATTGGGCGGTTCCGTCTGCCCCCCGCTCTGGCGGAGAGGTTTGAGGAACTGAAGGCAGCGGTGCTGGATGTGGACGGGGATTCCGCCATGCGCATCGCGGATGAAATGTCAAAGGGGTTTTAGCTGAAGATGAGTACTTTCGTACTGAGCAGTCACAGTTCCGATTTTGAGGAGACCTTCGACGGGAAGGGCATCAGGATTCTGGCCGTGGATGACCACGGCCCCACGCTGCGGGTCATCAAGGCCATGCTGGAGGGGGCAAACTTCGACGTGACCATCACAAACTCCGGCCTGAGCGTGATGAAGGCCATCGGGAAGAGCCGCCCGGACCTGATTTTGCTGGATTATGAAATGCCGTTCTTCAACGGCCGGCAGGTTCTGGAGAAACTCCGCGCGGACCCCTCGACCGCCGATATTCCCGTCGTGTTCCTCACCGGCGTCAACGACCGCAAGTACATCGAACCGCTGCTGGCGCTTCACCCGGCGGGCTATCTCCTCAAGCCGCTGAACAAGAAAAAGCTGCTGGAGACCCTCAAAAAAGCCCTTTTCCCCGCCGGCGCCGGGCAGACTCCCGCTGAGTGAGGGGCCGGCGAATTTGTCCCACCGGAATTGCCGGAATGTGTGGGAAAGTACCTTTTGATGTCCAATAAATACACCCTGCGGGGAGGGGGGCTTCTGGCGTTCCGGCTGCCCCCTTCCCCTGGGTTCCGCTCAGAGGACAGGGATCTCCACGGGCGTGTGAACGCGGCTTTAGCCGCCATCAGGATACGGGTTTTCAGATTCAGCGTCAGCCGCAGGGCTTGCGCTTTGATTTTCCCCCCCTGGGGGGAGCCCCACTCCGTTCCCATCTTTTTCCCGGTGGTTTATAATACATTTATGCCAGATGAAGGGACGGTTTCGCATGAAAAAATTTTTTTTAAGCTTGTTTTGGGTTCTCTGTCTGACGGCAGCAGCTCAGGCCGCCATGAGCGATGAGGATTTTGTCCGGCTTTGCAAAAATGGACAGGTTCAGGAAATCCAAGACGCGCTGCAGCAGGGAGCCGCCCTCAACGCGAAGGACAAGAACGGCTGGACGGCCCTGATGGCCGCCGCTGAGACGAACACCCCGGAGGTCATCTCCCTCCTGCTGAAGGCCGGGGCCGACGTCAACGCGAAGACCAGGGACGGCTGGACGGCCCTGATAGCCGCCGCCAAGACGAACACCCCGGAGGTCATCTCCCTCCTGCTGAAGGCCGGGGCCGACGTCAACGCAGAGAAGAGCAACGGCGCGACGGCCCTGATGTGGGCCGCCTATATCAATACCCCGGAGGTCGTCTCCCTGCTGCTGAAGGCCGGGGCCAACGTCAACGCGACGCTCTGTTCGAACGAGTACATGGGCTGGACGGTGCTGATGTGGGCCGTCTATGTCAACACCCCGGAGGTCGTCTCCCTGCTGCTGGAGGCCGGGGCCGATGTCAGCGCGAAAAACAAAAACGGCATGACGCCGCTGATGTTTGCCGCCCACAGGCATACCCCGGAGTTCCTCTCCCTGCTGCTGAAGGCCGGGGCCGATCCCAACACAGCGGACAAGAACGGCTGGACGGCCCTGCTGTGGGCCGGTTATAACAAGAACCCGGACGTGCTCTCCCTGCTGCTGAAGGCCGGAGCCAACGTCAACACAACGAACAAAAACGGGATAACGCCGCTGATGGAGGCCGCCGCCAATAAGGCCCCGAAAATCGTCTCCCTTCTGCTGGAGGCCGGAGCCGACGTCAACGCAAAGGACGAGGACGACTGGACAGCCCTGATGTGGGCCGTCAGGATGTACAAGCCGGAGGCCGTCTCCCTGCTGCTGAAGGCCGGGGCCGACGTCAACGCGAAGGACAGGGACGGCAGGCCGGCCCTGATGATTGCCGCCGCGTTCAACAAGAAGCCGAAGGCCGTCTCCCTGCTGCTGGCAGCCGGGGCCGATGTCAACGCGAAGGACAAGGACGGCAAAACCGCTCTGGATTACGCGCGGGAGCACAGCAACGCCCCCATGATGACTCTGCTGAAGGAGGCGGGAGGCATTTAAGCTCCGTCGCTTTCGGCACTCCCTCATTCCGGCAATGCCCGCGGGAAAGCGAAACGGCTTTCCCGCGTTTTTTTTTGCTTTTTTGCTCTTATGCCGCCGGCCCGTTGGGGATTCCGGCCCCTCCCCTGCCGGGGGTCAATTCCTCAGCCGTCACGGGGCACAGGAAGCCCGGCCGGCCTCAACAGCTCCCGGCTCCTGGAGCTCTCCGGATCGCAGTCCTCCCTCAGAGCCTCCAGCATACGGGTAATGGGCGCCGTTCGGACGGCGTGCCACCGGAAGGACTCCCCCGTCCGCCGCTTTTCCGCTGGCCGGTTCCGGACCGCCGGCCCCTCCTCCGG
>JAILIX010000103.1 GCA_024695065.1 Fretibacterium sp.
GTGCCGCCAAGGAGGGGTGCAGATGCCGAAATACAAACGTGTGCTCCTGAAGCTCTCCGGGGAAGTCCTTGCGGGGCCGGAGCAGTTTGGTCTGGATTTTCACTCGGTCCGCCGTATCGGCACAGAGCTGGCGGATATTCACAAGGCCGGCATTGAGATTTCGCTGGTGGTTGGAGGCGGAAATATTCTGCGCGGCCGTGAGGTGCAGAAGCTGGGCATTGAACGCGCTCAGGCCGATTATATGGGGATGCTGGGCACGGTCATCAACGCCCTGGCTCTTCAGGATGTGCTGGAGAAGCTCGGAGTGCCGGCACGGGTGCAGACCGCCATTGAGATGCGTGAAGTGGCGGAACCCTATGTCCGGCGGCGGGCCCTTGCCCATCTGGCAAAGGGCTGTGTGGTGATTTTTGCCGCCGGGACGGGGCACCCCTTCTTCTCGACGGACACCACCGCTGCCCTCCGCGCTGCGGAGATGGGGGCCGACTGCATGGTGAAGGGGACGAAGGTGGACGGCATTTACGACTGTGACCCCAAGACCCACCCGGAGGCGGCCTTATTCCCCCACCTGACCTACACGGAGGCCCTTCAGAGGAATATCGAGGTGATGGACGCCTCGGCTTTTTCCCTGTGCAGGGAAAACCACATCCCCATCCTGGTTCTGAATCTCCAGAAGCCGGGCTGCATGGTGGATGTCCTGGTGAAGGGCGAGCCGGCAGGCACGGTGGTTGAGGACTCATCATTATAAAAAACTTGCCTTTACAAGGAGGGAATGTTATGCCGAAGGACGAACTCAAGGCGCTGCGGGAGAACATGGAGAAAGCCATTTCATTTTTGCAGAGCGAGTATCTTTCCATCCGGACGGGGCGCGCCCATCCGGGCCTGGTGAGTGATATCAAGGTGGACTATTACGGGACGCCGACCCCCATCAAGCAGATTGCGAACGTCACGGTTCCGGAGGGAAGAGTGCTTCAGATCGCCCCGTTCGACAAAACCAGCCTCAAGGCGATGGAGAAGGCGATTCTGGCAGCCAACATCGGGATGACTCCACAGAACGACGGGGCGAACATCCGTCTCACTCTGCCGGAGCTGACCCGTGAGCGCCGTGTGGAACTGACCAAACTCCTGGCGAAGAAGGCGGAGGATGCGCGCGTGGTTATCCGGAACTGCCGCCGCGACGCCATCGAGACGCTGAAAAAGCAGGAGAAGGCCTCGGAGATCACGGAGGATGACCTGAAGTCCCTTACGAAGGACGTGCAGGACATCACGGACTCCTACGTCAAGAAGGTGGATGAGGTCTACAAGGCCAAGGAAAAAGAGGTTTTGGAGGACTGATCCCTTTTTTTTGTTTTTTCCCGTCAGTATATTTACAAAACCTTGGAGGAAAGGAAAATGGAAGAGAAAAGCCAGTACGACTCACCGGGATACACAGCATTTAAGACAAAGATGAAGAGGCTCATCGGCATTGATCTGAACTCCTACAAGGAGCAGATTCACCGCCGCACCCATGAACTGATGGCCCGCTGGGGCATGAAGAACTACGATGAATACTTCGATACGATGAAGAACGATGACAAGAAGCTCAGGGAGTTTCTGGATCATCTGACCATCAACGTTTCCGAGTTCTTCCGCAACAAGGAGCAGTGGTGGAAAATTCGCGACAAGCTCATCCCTGATCTGATTGAGAAGCGGAAGAGCCGCCGTCTGAAACTGTGGAGCGCAGGATGCGCCACAGGGCAGGAGCCCTATTCTCTGGCTATCCTCTCCGCTGTCTGCGGGCTGGACTCGACGAACCCCGTGCTGGCCATGGACATCGACCAGGGCGCCCTTGCCATCGCGCAGAAGGCGACTTACCACAAGACGCCGAACCTCATCAACGTGCCCAACGAGTACCTGCTGAAGTACTTCACCACCACCGACAGGGAGAACTACACGGTCAATGCGGACATCAGGCGGCGTGTGTCCTTCAAGCGCTTCAACATGATTGAGGACAGCTTCGGTTCCGGCTTTGACCTGATTCTGTGCCGCAACGTGGTCATCTACTTCACGGCAGACACCAAAGCGAAGCTCTATGAGAAGTTCTACAAGGCGCTGGCCCCCGGCGGCTATTTCCTGGTGGGCTCGACGGAGCAGATCTTCGGTTATCAGCAGATTGGCTTTGAGTCCGCGGGGCCGTTCCTTTACACGAAAAAGTAATTAATAAAGTCGGGTGTTTGTGATGCCGTACGATTTTCAGGCAATTGAGACAAAATGGCAGGAGAGATGGGAGAAGTCTGGCTGCTTCAAGACAAAGCCGGACCCATCGAAGGAAAAATTCTTCTGCCTGGAGATGTTCCCTTACCCCAGCGGCGCGCTTCACATGGGACACGTCCGCAACTACTCGATGGGCGACATGCTGGCGCGCTTCCTCCGCAAGAAGGGGAAGAACGTGCTTTACACCATGGGCTATGACTCCTTCGGGATGCCTGCGGAGAACGCCGCCATCAAGTACAAGACCAAGCCCCACGACTGGACGCTCTCCAACATCGAGTACATGACCGGCCAGCTCAGGCGCATGGGCTACAGCTACGACTGGGACCGCGAAGCTATCACCTGTCTGCCGGAGTACTACCGCTGGAACCAGTGGATATTCCTTCAGATGTACAAAAAGGGCCTTGTCTACCGCAAGGAGGCCCCGGTGAACTGGTGCCCGACCTGCGGCACGGTCCTGGCCAACGAACAGGTTCAGGAGGGGAGCTGCTGGCGGTGCCACACACCCGTAGTCAAGAAGAACCTCAACCAGTGGTTTATCCGCATCACGGACTACGCTCAGGAGCTTCTGGACGACATCGACAAGTGCCTTGACCCCGGCTGGCCGCGCCGCGTCCGCATCATGCAGACGAACTGGATCGGCCGGTCCGAGGGCGCGCGGCTCAGCTTCAAAGTGCCGGAGCTGGATTACAGTCTTGAGGCGTACACCACGCGCTTTGACACGGTGTATGGCATCACGTTCATCGCACTGGCTCCGGAGCACGAGCTGGTGAGGAAGATGATGGAGCATATGCCCAAAGATGAGGCCGCAAAACTTCAGGAGTTTGTGTCGAAGGTCACGGCCCAGAGCTCCATTGAGCGGTCCGACGCCAGGGCGGAGAAGCTGGGATTCAAAACGCCCTTCTGCGGGCGGCATCCCGTGACGGGCAAGCCCATCCCCATCTGGGTGGCAAACTAC
>JAILIX010000124.1 GCA_024695065.1 Fretibacterium sp.
CCTCCGGAGGGGGCCGGAGAAACCTCCATCGCGGAGTGGGACTCACGCGTCAATCCTCCGGCGGATGAGACCGTCGTTCTTCCGATGAAGGCGGTCTGCATCGTGAAGAATAAGGGCTGATGAGATGGGAATGAGCTGTGACTTTGAAGGGCACGTTGTGCTCTGCGGCTGGAACACGAGAGCCCCGCATCTCCTCGCTCAGCTTTCAGCCTCCGGCCTGCGGGCGTCCGTGGTGGCGGCTTCGCGCCCGGAGGAGCTGCCTGAAGAAGTTTTTTTCGTCAGGGGGCATCCCTCAAAGCAGGGGCCCCTGATCAGGGCAGGACTCAAAAAAGCAAAGGCGGCCATTATCCTTGGCGGCGGGGAGGATGCGCAGGCCCTCATGACGGCTCTGGTCGTGGAATCCGTCGCGCCTGAGGTTTACTCTGTTATGGAGCTCCACGACCCGGCCAACGCCCGCTACGCCCAATACGCCCATGTGGACGATGTCCTCTACCCGGACAGTCTTATCGCGGACATCACGGGGATATGCTCCCATTACGAGGGGCTGTCCGTCTTCATCAGGGATATCCTCTCCACCGCAGACGACGGGCACAGCTTTGCCTCCTTTGAGGTCCCGGCGGAGTTTGCGGGGCGGACCGTGGGAGAGCTCTTTGAGCACTATCAGGGAAAGGGGCTGCTTCCCGTGGGGGTGATTGTCCCGCCGGAGGGGGGGGACGGAGAAACCCCCTTTGCGGACTGGTGTTCCCATGTCAATCCTTCAGAGGAAGAGATTGTCGTTCTTCCGATGAAGGCAGTCTGCATCCAGAAGAATAAGGACTGAGGTGATGGGAATGAGCTGTGATTTTGAAGGACACGTGGTGCTCTGCGGCTGGAACACGAGAGGCCCCTATCTCCTCGCTCAGCTTTCAGCCTCCGGTCAGCAGGCGGTGGTGGTGGCGGATTCCCGCCCTGAAGGGCTGCCCGAAGAGGTCTTTTTCGTCAGGGGGCATCCCTCAAAGCAGGAACCCCTGCTTGAGGCGGGGCTCAGGAAAGCAAAGGCGGCCATTATCCTTGCCGGGGAGGAGGACGCGCAGGCCCTCCTGACGGGTCTGGTTGTGGAATCCATCATGCCTGAGGTTTACTCCGTCATGGAGCTTCACGACCCGGCCAACGAACGCTACGCCCGTTACGCCCACGTGGACGATGTCCTCTACCCGGACGATCTCATCGCGGACATCGCAGGGATATGCACCCACTATGAGGGGCTGTCCGCCTTCATCAGGGATATCCTGTCCACCGCGGACGACGGGCACAGTTTTGCGTCCTTTGATGTCCCGGCAGAGTTTGCGGGGCGTACCGTGGGGGAACTCTTTGAGCACTATCAGGAAAAGGGGCTGCTTCCCGTGGGGGTGACCGTCCCTCCGGCCGATAAGCCGGAAACCCCTGTGGCTCAGTGGCAGTCCCACGTTGACCCGCCGACGGAGGAGACGGTCTCACTGCCGATGAAGATCGTCTGCATCCAGAAGGACAATTTCAAACCCTGACAGGAGTGACAGTGATGAAGAAAGTGACCTTTTTCTACCTTGAGAAATGCCCATACTGCAGGCAGGCGCGCAGAGCGATGGACGAGCTGAAGGCCGGAGACGCCAGGTATGGGACAGCGGAGATCACATGGGTTGAGGAGAGCCAGCATCCCGACGTCGCGGAAAAGTACGATTATTACAATGTTCCTGCGATGTTTGTGGGGGACGAAAAGCTGTACGAAGCCAAACCGGGCGAAAAGTACGAGGACTGCCGGGAAAATGTGAAAAGAGTGCTGGACGCAGCGCTGGCGTAGATGAAAGAAGGGCGCGGAGTTTTTCCGCGCCCTTCCTGTTTCTTCTGTTAACGGCTGGGGTTCTTCAGGAATTTGGAGCCAGGCACCTTGCAGATGGGGCAGGCGTCCGGCGCGGAGCCCTCGTGGACATAGCCGCAGACCGGACAGACATACCAGTCCGTGTCCTTCCCCTTGAGCGAATCCAGCTCTTCCAGCGTCTTCCTGTAGAGAGCGCCGTGGACCTTCTCCGCCTCGTTGGCCATGTTGAAGCTCCTCCTGGCCGCGTCGTTCCCCTCGGCCTCGGCATCCTTGATGAACCCGGGATACATGACAGAGAACTCATAGGTCTCGCCCTCCAGGGCTCCCTTCAGGTTCTCCGCCGTGGTCTTCACGCCGCCCATTGAGCGAAGGTGAGAGTGCGCGTGGAGCGTCTCCGCCGACGCGATGGCACGGAACATCTTCGCAACGCCGGGAAATCCGTCCTTGTCCGCCTGATCCGCAAAAGCAAGGTACTTGCGGTTAGCCTGAGACTCGCCGGCAAAAGCGTCCTGCAGATCCTTCATAACTTTGTCTGACATTGTAAATCCCCCTCCAGTTTGACAGGCCAGACTGACTCAGCAGCAGCCCGTTATTCTATCAGTTTACTGTCTTTGTCCGCGGCCGGCAATCCTGAATGTTACTCAAAAAAACGCGCTGCTCCCCTTCAGCCCCTTCAGAAGGAGGCCTCCCGAATCATCGGGATCAAAAACGCCTCCGCCACCTTCTCCGCCGCTGCCCGTCCGCAGAGTATCTCCAGAAGCTTCAGGGCAAAGAAGGGTGTGACCGCAGGCCCCCTGGCCGTGATGATGTTTTCGTCCGTCACCACGATGCCGTCTCCGGGGACCGCCCCCTCCAGCCAGGATTCCATGCCGGGGTAGCACACGGCCTTCCGTCCCTTCAGGACGCCGGCCCTGGCCAGGACCGCAGGGGCCGCACAGATGGCCGCAACGGGCTTCTCAGCGTCGTTATATTTCTTCACCAGCTCCAGCAGCCCCACGTGTTTTGTGTGCTCCGTCGTTCCGCCGGGGATGACCAGCATGTCAAAGGGCTGGTCCTTCGCGTGTTCGAACATGGCGTCCGCACGCACAATGATGTTGTGGCTGCCCGTCACATCAGCCCTGTCCGTCAGGGAAACCGTCGTGACCTCCACGCCCCCACGCCGGAGGATGTCCACCGTGGTCAGGCCCTCCGTCTCCTCAAATCCATCGATCAAAAACACCGCTGCTTTCTTCATATCAGGCTCACCTCCGAAAAAATTATAATCTCCCTCTGTCCGACCGGCAAGGGAACCCATAAGGCGCTGAAGCCCCTGAAGGGATTCCCCCCTGTCTGCCCTGCGCTTCCCGTGCGCTTCCCGTGCGCTTCCTTTGAAATGAAAGAAGCCCGCTGCACGAACCTTCGCGCGGCGGGCTCCCGGAAATAAGAAAACGTATTCGCGTTAATTCTTCGCCTGAAGCTTGATCGCTCCCAGGTCCCCCACTTCCTTAAAGAGGGCGCTGCAGCGGCGGAGAAGCGCCAGCCTGTTGGCCCGCACGGCCTCGTCCGGGTCCATGACCATCACGTCATCAAAGAAGGAGGCCACCACAGGCGACAGCTCCGCCAGAAGCTGCATCAGACTTCCCCAGTCGTAGGAATCCAGCGCCTTGCGGACCGGAGCCTCAATCCGCTGAACTCCCGCCCACAGGGCCTTCTCCGCCTGCTTGGACATGCGCGACTCCTGAGGCTCAGACTCCCCTTCCTCCGAGGCTTTGGCAAGGATGTTCCGCACACGCACAGCGGAGCTCACCAGACCGGTGAACCACGCCTCCTCCTTCACACGGGTCAGGGCCTCGATGAGCCGCAGCGCCTGATTCGGGACGTGGCCAATGACGGAAATCGCCAGCGTGGCCAGCTCATGATCCCAGCCCTTCTCCTTGAGCTGCATCAGGAGGCGCTGTTGGATGAAGTCAAGGATCTTCGCCTTCATCGCATCATCCACCCCGTTGATTCGGCAGGCCTCCCCCACCGCCGCCTCCACATCGAGGTCATACTTCCGCGCCCAGAGGATTTCGTTGATGCAGCGGGCCGCGCGGCGCAGGGCATAGGGATCCTGAGAGCCCGTCGGCTCCAGCCCCACCTTGTGGCAGGCCACGATGATATGAAGGCGCTCCGCCAGCCCCAGGACAGCTCCCACATCGTCTGTCGGGGTCTCGTCGGAAGCCGTCTGGGGAAGATACTGCTCCCGGAGAGCCAGGGCCACACGCGGGTCCTCATTGGAGCAGCGGGCATAGGCTTCGCCCATCACGCCCTGAAGCTCCGTGAATTCAAAGACCATGCTCGTCACAAGGTCTGCCTTGGAGAGGTAGGCCGCGCGCTCCACAAGGGAGGAAATATCCTCCATCCCCATCTTTCCGCAAAGCCAGAGCGCCAGCTTCTGCGTCTTCATGACCTTGTCATAAACGGAGCCCAGCTGCTCCTGATACGTGACGTTTTTCAGGCGCTCGACATTGGCGGCAAGGGGCTTCTTCCGGTCCTCGTCCCAGAAGAAGGCCGCGTCCTCAAGCCGCGCCCGCAGCACCCGCTCGTTGCCCTCACGGATGATGCTCATGTCCTCCACGTGGTTGTTGCTGACCCCCACAAAGTAGTTTGCCAGCTTGCCGCCCTTATCCATGTTCCGGACGGCAAGGTACTTCTGGTTCTTCTTCATGGAGGTGGTCAGCACCTGCTCCGGAATCTCCAGATAGCGCTCGTCGAAAGAACCGATGAAGGGCACGGGGAACTCCACAAGGTAGAGGTTTTCCTCCAGAATTTTCGGGTCCATCTCCACCTCAAGGTTGCCCTCGAACTCGCGCTTCAGTCCGGCAATGGCGGACTTCATCTTCTGAAGGCGCTTCTCCTGGTCAAGGATGACCTTGTTGTCATACAGCAGCTCCATGAAGTCCGCGGCGTTCCCGACCTCAATGACCTTCCGCCCCATGAAGCGGTGGCCGCTGGTCGTCCGTCCGCTGGTCACGTCGCCATAGGTGAAGGGGATCACCTGATCGTCGGCCAGGGCCACAATCCAGCGGATGGGCCGTGCAAAGCGCACGCCGGACTTGCCCCAGTACATGCTCTTGGGGAAGGTCAGGCCCTCAATGAGCCCACGCAGAAGGTCGGGCAGCACTTCAATGGTCCTGCGGCTCTCCTGCTTCACCTCCGCGGCGATATAGCGGACGCCGCCGACCTCCATCTCCCGGAGGTCATCCACGGCAACCCCCTTGCCTTTGGCGAACCCAAGGGCCGCGCGCGTCGGATTCCCCTGCTCGTCATAAGCCGAGGCAAGCGGGGGCCCCTTGAGCAGCTCCACCACTGCGCTCTGCATTTCATCCACATTAAGGGCGGTCACCACCAGGCGGCGCGGCGTCGCATAAACCCGGACTTCCTGAAAGGCGATGCGGCTGGCCTCAAGGGTGGTCTCGGCGTTCTTCTTCAGCGAGGCCAGCGCGTCCGGGATAAAGCGGGACGGGATCTCCTCTGTGCCGATCTCAAGCAAAACGTTCTTCAGGGCCATTACGCATCACATCCTTTCTCAAAGAAGGAGCCCGCAGCGTCGCTGAACTTGTCCATCATCGGGAAGCCCATCTCCTCGCGCTGCCTGCGGTAGGCGGCTGCGACCCGGCAGGCCAGGGCCCGCACACGGGCGATGTAGCCTGTGCGCTCCGTGACGCTGATAGCCCCGCGGGCGTCGAGAAGGTTGAAGGTATGGGAGCTCTTGAGAACGTAGTCATAGGCAGGAAGAACACGGCCCTTCTCAATGACGCGCCCGGCCTCTGCCTCGTACATCTGGAAAAGCTGGAACAGCATATCCGTGTCCGCGTCCTCAAAGTTGTAGTGCGAGTGCTCAACCTCTCCCTGAAGGTGCACGTCCCCGTAGCTGACTTTGCCGGCCCAGTTCAGGTCGTAGACGTTCTCCACCTTCTGGACGTACATGGCAATGCGCTCCAGTCCGTAGGTCAGCTCCGCCGGCACGGCCTCCATATCCAGTCCGCCAAGCTGCTGGAAGTAGGTGAACTGCGTGATCTCCATCCCGTCAAGCCAGACCTCCCAGCCCAGCCCCCAGGCACCGGTGGAGGGGTTCTCCCAATCGTCCTCAACAAAGCGGATGTCATGCTCAGACGAGTCAATCCCAAGGCTCAGCAGGCTCTGGATGTAAAGGTCGAGGATATTGGCCGGGGCCGGCTTGATGATGACCTGATACTGATAATAGTGCTGAAGGCGGTTGGGGTTCTTGCCGTAGCGTCCGTCAGCAGGCCGCCGCGAGGGCTCCACATAGGCTACGCGCCAGGGTTCCGGGCCAAGGACGCGCAGGGCCGTCGCGGGGTTCATCGTCCCGGCCCCCACCTCAATGTCATAGGGCTGCTGGATGACACACCCCTGCTGGCTCCAGAAGTGCTGAAGCCGGAAATAAATCTCCTGAAAGTTCAATCTGCCATCTCCTTTTAACCAATTCAACGAGGGCTCCATAAAGACAATGACGACAAGCCCTCAGTCTCCTCCACAGCGTTCATATCGTCAATCCAGATAAGTTTAGCATAATACGTAATTATAAGGGAACGCCCCGGACAAATTTTTCATAATTGACGAATCAGCCAAAGGTGGTATAATGGCTCTTGTGTCGCCGGGCTGGTGGAATTGGTAGACACACGGGACTTAAAATCCTGAGGACGTTTGTCCGTGCGGGTTCGAGTCCCGCGTCCGGCACCAGGCAACACATAAAGCCGCGGGGTGGAGCAGTCAGGAAGCTCGTCGGGCTCATAACCCGAAGGTCGCAGGTTCAAATCCTGCCCCCGCAACCAATTTTTATGGCGGCATAGCTCAGATGGCTAGAGCATGCGGTTCATACCCGCAGTGTCACTGGTTCGACTCCAGTTGCCGCCACCAAATGTTTTAAAACGGGTCAGAATAATGACAGAAAAATAAACGAAGCCCCGCTTTTCAGCGGGGCTTTTTGTTATTCTCCTCCGGTGGGCCGTCCACGTCAGGCCGCCCCCAACGCTTAAACCCCGGGCTCATTGTTCAGCGTTTCCCTAACCATACCAGGCGATAAAATCAAGAAGCCACTCCTAAAATGAGTGTGACAATCCGGACTCCTCATTGACAAACACACCCCCCAAAATTAGAATTAAATTAGTAGAGTTTTGAGTCCGCTCAGGGCAAAAAAATCTAAAGGGAGCCTCTAAAAACTCCACTTTATTATAGGGTATAATGATAGTAGCATCAAGAATAGACGGAGTGATAAGGAATGCAGATGGGGCTTTTTGATAAAGAGGATCGTTTGGAAAAACTCAGTCAGTTAGGCGACTCCCT
>JAILIX010000129.1 GCA_024695065.1 Fretibacterium sp.
TGCAGGGTAAAAGAGAGAGAAGATTTCTGGTGGAAATAGCGACAGGGGAACACCCGGACCCATGCCGAACCCGGAAGTTAAGCCTGTGAGCGCCGATGGTACTGTGTGGGGTACACACGGGAGAGCAGGTCTCTGCCAGAAAATGAATAAAGGCGAGTGAGAAGGATAACTTCTCACTCGCCTTCTTTTTTGCCCTTTTGTCACTCCCTCTTTGGGGATGTTCTATAATAGAAATGTATGAATATATCCTTTAAGAGGAGGAAGATGTCTTGAGACTCTTGCATGACCCGGTAAAGCTTTTGCTCACCATTCCCGCAATCCTGTGGGCGCTTTCCTTTCACGAGTTTTGCCACGGCCTTGCTGCTAAATGGGCAGGGGACCCTACAGCGGAACGTTCCGGCCGGCTCTCCCTCAATCCGCTGGATCACTTTGATCTTGTGGGGACCCTGATGCTTTTGTTTGTAGGGTTCGGGTGGGCAAAGCCTGTGCCCATCAACGCGCGTTACTTCCGGCACCCGAGGAGGGACCTCGTCATTGTGTCCCTGGCCGGAGTGGCGGGCAACCTGCTTACCGCTGTCCTGACCGTGCTGTTTCTGCGTTTTTTCGGGGAGGGCTGGTACCGCATCGCGGGGCGGCCGGGGATTATCGTCATGGCACAGATGATCAACATCAACATGGGGCTGGCTGCCTTCAATCTGATTCCCATCCCGCCCCTGGACGGTTCCCGCGTGCTGGAGGCATTTCTGCCGTTCAAATACCTGCACTATTACTACTGGATGGAGCAGAGGGGCACAATCATCCTTCTTTTGCTCCTCCTGACGGGGGTCATCGATGTTCTTTTCAGCCCGATTATTCGCGTCCTCTGGAGTTTCCTGCCCTTTGGGAGCGGGTTTTAAGCATCAGGGAACAAAAATAAACTTTTATCTTTTTTATTTAAATTTATTGACAGTATGTTTATTTTTGTTTATAATATCACTATTCAGGGGGGCCGTCAGGCGCCCTTTTTTGAGGAGGCATCATTATTATAATGGCTGAGAAGAAGGGCAAGGTGGTCCTTGCATACAGCGGCGGTCTGGACACGTCTGTGGCGGTGATGTGGCTCTCGGAGCAGGGCTATGATGTGATTACGATGACGGCGGACGTGGGGCAGAAGGATGTGGACCTCCAGGCTGCAAAGGCAAAAGCGCTCCACAGCGGAGCGGTGAAGGCCTATATCTTTGATCTTAAAAAATCTTTTGTTGAAAACTATGTCTGGCCGTCGCTGAGGGCCAATGGTATGTATCAGGGAACCTATCCGCTGGTTTCCGCTTTGTCGCGTCCGCTCATCGCCAAGACGCTGGTGGACATCGCCAACAAAGAGGGAGCGGTGGCTGTGGCTCATGGCTGCACGGGCAAGGGGCAGGACCAGGTGCGCATCGAGGTCTGCGCCACGGCTCTGAATCCGAAGATCAAGGTGCTGGCTCCCGTGCGGGACTGGCATTTTACCCGGGAGGCGGAGATGGAGTACGCCACAAAGCACGGCATTCCTGTTAAGGCAACAGCCGGCTCCCCGTACAGCATTGACGAAAACCTGTGGGGCCGTTCCATTGAGTGCGGCGTGCTTGAGGACCCCTGGAACGAGCCGCCTGAGGATGCCTATGAGATGACGTCAAACCCTGTTGAGGGGCCTGAGAATCCGGAGTTCATCGAGATCAGCTTTGAGGGTGGTCTGCCTGTGGCTCTGAACGGCGAGAGGATGCACGGTGTGGATCTGATTAAAGGATTGAACAAAATTGCCGGCCGCCATGGAGTGGGGCGCGTGGACATGGTTGAGGACCGCCTGGTGGGGTTCAAGAGCCGTGAGGTCTATGAAGCCCCTGGCGCCATCACGCTCCTGACCGCTCATCGGGCGATGGAGACCCTGACGCTGGACAAGCAGGTGCTGCGTTCCAAGCGGCAGCTTGAGGTCCGCTTCTCTGAGCTGACGTATGAGGGGTACTGGTTCTCCCCGTTGTGCGATGCCATTGGCGCTTTCGTGAACGAGACGCAGAAGTATGTCAACGGCACGGTGAAACTGAGGCTCCACAAAGGACAGGCAGTGGTGCGGGGCATGAAGGCGGGCAAGTGCATTTACCGGCACGATCTGGCTACCTACTCCGAAGGGGATGCCTTTGACCACGGGGCGGCTGTTGGCTTCATCAACATCTGGGGGTTGCCCGTCCGCACCTGGACATCTACATATCCGAGGCAGGACGCCGCAGAGATTCCCATCGAGGCCTAGATGCTTTTTGGTGTAATATCCATTTGTTTACTGGGGGCAGCCAGCGCGTTCTTCTCTGTTTCGGAGATCTCGCTGGCGGCCTCGCGCCGTATGAAACTGCGTCCGCTGGCGGACAAGGGAGATCTCCGCGCCGCTCGGGTCCTGAGTTTTCAGGAGCAGCCCGGGCTGTTTTTTACCACTGTGCAGATTGGCCTTAACTTTGTGGCCATCCTGGCAGGCATCGTGGGGGACTCCTCCTTTGCCCCGCTGATTCTGGAGAAGCTGCCCCATTTTATCCCGGAGGCGCTCAGGGGACAGATTGCCTCCGCGATTCCCTTCATAGGGGTCACGCTTTTCTTCGTCCTGTTTGCGGACCAGATTCCCAAACGTATTGCCATGGCCATCCCGGAAAAGACGTCCCTGTCGGTCATCGATGGCATGAGGCGGGTTATCCTGCTGTGCGGGCCGCTGGCCCGTGCCCTCAGCGCCACCAGCGGAGCCGCCTATAAGCTGCTGGGACTGCCGGAGAAGCGCCGGGAGGACATCACCTCAGATGACCTTTACGCGGTGGTGGAGGCGGGGACCATGGCGGGGCTCCTCCGCAAGCAGGAGAAGGACCTCATCGGCAACGTCTTCGAGCTGGACGTGCGGGCTGTGCCCTCCGCCATGACCCCACGGGAGAACATCGTCTGGTTTGACCTGCATGAGGATGAGGAGAGCATCAAGGAAAAGATCGCCCGCGAATCCCACTCCACCTATCTGGTGTGCGACAAGGACATCGACCACATCATCGGCTACGTGGATTCCAAGGAACTGCTGGGGCGCGTCCTCCGCGGGGACAGCTCCGGCGGGCTGGCGCTCGACAAGGGGCTTGCCATCCGTCCGCCGCTCATCCTGCCGGACACGCTGACGCTGGCCGAAGCGATGGATCATTTCAAGGGCAAGAGCGAGAATCTTGCGGTCGTTCTCAACGAGTACGCTCTGGTGGTGGGGATCCTGACGCTGCAGGACATCATGCTGATGCTGATGGGAAACCTCGTGGGAGAGGAGGAACAGATCACCAAGCGCGATGAAAGTTCCTGGCTGCTGGATGGCGCGACGCCCATCGACGACGTGGAACACGTGCTGAAGATCGATATGTTCCCGGAGGAGGAGAACTACGAGACCATCGGTGGATTCATGACCTATATGCTGCGCCGCATCCCGCACCGCATGGACTCCGTTGTTTACGAAGGATACAAGTTTGAGGTGATGGACATCGAGAGCTACCGGATAGGACAGATACTGGTCAGCCGTCTGCCTGTTCCGTCGCCCGCCCCATCGGGAAAAAAACCGGAGACGGAAGGGCAGAAAAAAAAGTAAACAAAAGGCACATAAAAAAAGAGGGAGCGCAGGCTCCCCCTTTTTTTGCTTATTCTCCGTGCTTATCTCTTGCGTGCAAGCCGGACATTCTGAAGGTACGGAAGCGGGTCCACCGCTTTGTTCCTGACTCGCACCTCAAAGTGAAGGTGTTCGCTGGTGGAGCGTCCCGTCCGCCCCACAGTGGCAATCACCTGTCCCTGGCGGATATGCTGTCCCTTTCTGACGTTGACCTTCAGGCAGTGGGCGTAAAGCGTCCTGAGGTTTCCCCCATGATCGATGAGGACAAAGTTCCCATATCCACGGAAGCCGGGAGTGCTGTTTGTTCCCGTGGCGGCGACAACGCCGTCTCTGGCTGCCCGGATGGGGGTTCCGGAAGGCATGGGAATATCGATCCCGGCATGAAAGCGATTGCCGCGTTTGCCAAAATATGAGGACACGGCGCCATTTACCGGCCAAAGCATCCTTGCTCCCAGACGGCCAGACGGCTGGATGGGCGTTGGGGGAAGCAGGGACGGAGAAAAGGCGTTCAAATTGGCCAGTGAGGGGGTTTTGGGGATGGCGCGCGGCGGCAGCCGGACAATTTCTACCCTGTCCCCGGAGATAATAAGTCTCATGGGTCCCGATGTTGCGTCACCTTCTGCGGACAAAAGCAGGATGGGGTCGGTGTACTTCTCTTCATCCTTTTCTCTGGCCTTCAGTTCCTTGTCCGGTTTGGAGGAGGCCGGAGCAGCAGACGGTTTTTTGGGAGCCGCTTTCCTGACGGGAGCCAGACTTGGAACTGGAGTTGAAGCCGGAACCGGGGCGGAATTGCCGGGCGCTTTTGCCTCAGGCGCCGGAGATGCCGCAGGAGCAGCGGGCGCCGGCTGTTTCTGGGCGACAGGCGGATATCCGGAGACCCCCCGGGACCTCTCAGCGAGGGCGGCGGATGTCTTCTTAACGAGCGTTTTGGGCTGCCAGGAGCCCTGCTTCTGCCAGACAACCAGCATCTGAGCCTGGGAGGCCGGGAGGTAAATCTCACGGCCCGGCTTGAGATCCTGAAGCGTGCAGTTGTTGGCCCAAAGGACATCCGCGGAGGAAACATCATGAAGCAGACAGAACTCCAGAAAAGCCTCCATGTCCTTGTCATGGTCAGCGGTAAAGGTCATGGTCTGAAGCGTCGCGGCATGTCCGGGCTGCGTCAGGATGAGCGCGGCGGCAGCCAGAATGAGGAAAAAAAAGTATCCCATTGCCCGATGGCACAGGGAGAGACAACGTATCATAAGGGGTCCACTCCTTCTGTAAAACTCTACCCTATAATTATTGCAGAAAAACCTCATCTTCGCTATACTTAATCTGTCCCCCGGCGCGGGGGCTCAGTCCAGTGCGGCGAAGGCCCGTGAACCCTGTCAGGCCCGGAAGGGAGCAGCAGTAAGCGGTGTCCTTTGGGTGCCACGGGGTCGCTGGGCTCCCGCGGCGGGGGAAATTTTTACTTAAAATTACGGAGAAGGGGGAGCGTAGAATGGACTGCCGTATCGAGCATGATTCCATGGGAGAGGTGCGCGTGCCCGCGGACCGTTACTGGGGCGCTCAGACGGAGCGCAGCCGCCGGAACTTCAGGATCGGCGTGGGGATTGAGACCATGCCGGGAGAAATCATCCATGCCTTTGGGTTCCTGAAGCACGCCGCGGCCATGGCGAACCATGTGCTGCGGCCGGAGCGCATGACGGACGAGAAACTGTCCGCTGTCTCTCAGGCCGCTGCCGAAGTGGCGGAGGGGAAGCTGGACAGTCACTTCCCGCTGGTTGTCTGGCAGACGGGCTCCGGCACTCAGTCCAACATGAACGCCAATGAGGTTATCGCCAACCGCGGCAGCGAGCTGGCCCGTCATCCCGGACTTCTCCACCCCAACGATGATGTCAATATGTCTCAGTCCTCCAACGATACGTTCCCAACGGCCATGCACATTGCCGCCGTGCTCATCCTGGAGGACCGGCTGATTCCCGCTGTGGACACCCTGACGCAGACTTTCCGCCGCCTTGAGGAGGAGAACCAGGGTGTGGTGAAGTCCGGCCGCACACACCTTCAGGATGCTGTGCCCATCGCGTTTTCTCAGGAGATTTCCGGCTGGCGGAACAGCCTGGAGCGTGACCGGGATATGATTGCCTCGGCGCTGCCGTTCCTGCGGGAGCTGGCTCTGGGGGGAACCGCCGTCGGCACGGGGCTGAACGCGCCAAAGGGCTTTGACGCTGAGGCCGCGCGGGCAGTTTCAGAACTGACGGGAAAGAATTTTGTCCCCGCAGGGAACAAGTTCCACGCGCTCACCTCGAAGGACGAGCTTGTTTTTGCACACGGCGCGATGAAGGCCCTGGCCTGCGATATGATGAAAATTGCCAACGATGTGCGCTGGCTGGCCTCCGGGCCCAGGCTTGGGCTGGGGGAAATCCGCATTCCGGAGAACGAGCCTGGCTCCTCCATTATGCCGGGCAAGGTCAACCCCACCCAGTGCGAGCAGGTCACGATGGTGGCCGTCCAGGTGATGGGGAACGACGCGGCGGTGGGCATGGCGGCGTCACAGGGCAACTTTGAGCTGAACGTCTTCATGCCGGTCCTTGCCTTTAATTTTCTTCAGTCCGCGCGGCTCCTTTCGGAGTCTGTCCTCTCTTTCAATGAGCACTGTGCCGCGGGCATCGTGGCCGACAAGGAGAAAATGCACCGCAACCTGCACGATTCCCTCATGCTGGCGACGGCGCTGAACCCCCACATCGGCTATGAAAATGCGGCCCGGACGGTAAAGCTGGCCTTCAAGGAGGGGCTGTCTCTGAAGGAGGCCTGTGTGAATCTGGGTTATCTGACGCCGGAGCAGTTTGATGAGGTATTCCATCCTGAGAGGATGGTGTAGCCCGGCGGGTGAGGTCAGAAAAGGGGGCAGGGGCGTGTACGAATTTTCGCTGACGCGGTCCGTGAACAACGCGGTGCTGAGCCTGTGCAGGAAGTCGGGCTGGAGGCGCGTCCGCCACATCGTGCTGAAGATCGGGGGACTGCGGAAGGTCAACCTGGAGCTGATGGCTTTCATCTTTGACGTGATATCCAGGGGGACGCAGACGGAGGGGGCGAACTTTTCCATTATGTCGCTGCCTGTTATCTTCCGCTGCCGTTCCTGCGGCCGCGACGCCCCCAGCGAGTCCACGGAATTTGCCTGTCCTCTTTGCGGAAGCCGGGACGTGGAGCTCCTCTGCGGTCTTGAGCTCGCCATTGAGCTGCTTGAGGTTGAGAAAGAACCGGAATAAAACATTAAGGAGACAGAATATGCCGGAGACTGGGATTTTGGAACGTCTTTCACCACGCCAGCGGGAGGCCGTGACCTATGTGGACGGGCCCCTGCTTATTCTTGCAGGGGCCGGGAGCGGCAAGACACGCGTCCTCACTCATAAGATTGCCTGGCTGATTGCGGAGGGGCTGGCCCGGCCATGGGAGATACTGGCCGTGACGTTCACCAACAAGGCTGCCGGGGAGATGCGGGAACGCGTTACGGGTCTGGTTCCCGACGGGGCGGACAAGGTGGGGGTCAGCACTTTCCACGCCTTTGGGCTCAGGTTCCTGTTCCGCAACCGTGAGACGGTGGAGCGGCTTACCGGGCTGCGCCAGGGCTTTGCCGTTTTCGACCGGGGGGACAGCCGCGCTCTCATTCAGCAGATTATGACGCGCATGGGCATGAACATCAAGGAGACGCCGCCGGCCTCTGTGCTGGAGGCCGTGTCCCGGGACTGGGCAGCCTGGGCCCCGGGGCCGAGGGAGTCCCTGCTGGAGGGGCTGTACCTCGACGTCGCAAAGGCATACCGTCAGGAGCTCCGGCAGCGCAACGCCCTTGACTTCGACGACCTGATGGTCCTGCCGCTGGATATTCTGTCCCGGGACGAGGAACTGCGCCGCAAGGAACAGGACCGCATCCGCTGGCTTCTGGTGGATGAGTATCAGGACGTCAACCGTCCGCAGTACCTTCTGCTGCGCTACCTGGTGGGGAAGGGGCCGCGGGAGGGCGGCGCCACGCTGAATGTCGTGGGTGACCCTGACCAGTCCATCTACGGCTGGCGCGGCGCGGACATCGGCATGATCCTGAACTTTGAGAAGGACTTCAGTTTAGAGGGCATGGAAGCTAAAACCATTGTCCTGGACGAGAACTACCGCTCCACAGGCAACATCCTGAACGCCGCGAACGCCCTCATCCGGAACAACGCTGCCCGCATGAAGAAAGACCTCAAGACCTCCCGTGGGGCAGGGGAGAAGGTCTACTCACTCATGGCGGCCAATGACCTGCAGGAGGCGGGGTTTATCACGGCGGAGATTGAGCAGCTGCGGAAGGACTTTGGCTACGACTATGGTGATATTGCCGTGCTCTACCGCCAGAACGCCATGAGCCGCCTCTACGAACAGAAGTTTCTGGAAATGGGGATTCCCTACCGCATTGTGCGGGGCGTGGCCTTCTACGAACGCCAGGAAGTTCGGGACGTGCTGGCTTTGCTGCGTCTGGCGCTCAACCCGAACGACCAGACTTCCTTTGAGCGCGCCGTTGGGTTCGCTGTTAAGGGAATGGGTCCCAAGCGCCGGGAGGATTGGAACAACTGGCTGTCGTCGGGGGTGGTCCCGACTGCCCCGGCGGAGAACTTCTGGCAGGCTGTTTCCGGGGGGGCATGGCCGGTTAAAGGTGCCGTCGGCCAGGCTGCCTCGCAGTTTGCCGCCCACATGTCCCGGCTGCTGGCCCTTTCCCGTGATGGCATCGGTCCCGCGGTGGACTATGTCCTGAGCGATATGGGCTACGAGGAGTATCTGCGGAACAAGGAGCCTGAAAACTGGGAGGAGCGTTGTGACAACGTGCTGGAACTGCGATCCGTCGTGCCGGAGGGGGACCTGGCCGAGGCATTGGCGGAAGCTGCCCTCTTCACGGACGCGGACGCTCAGGAGCCGGGCGCGGCGAACTCTGTGGGGCTTTTGACGCTCCACGCTGCCAAGGGGCTGGAGTTTCCCGTGGTTTTCCTGGTGGGGATGGAGGAGGACGTGTTTCCCCACTCCCGCGCCAAGGATCAGCCGGACCAGATGGAGGAGGAGCGCCGCCTGTGCTACGTGGGCATGACCCGGGCGGAGGAACGGTTGTACCTCACGGCCGCGCGGAGCCGGCGGCTCTATGGAACGACGCTGGAGAAGGGGTTTTCACGCTTCCTGTTCGAGATCCCTGACGAATATAAAACGGTGGACGACCGGGGCGCCGAGGAGCGTCGCTGGGGCAGCAGCTATGGAAACAGCTATGGAGGGAGAGGGCGCTATGGCGGCAGCGGCGGCTATGGCCGTGGGGGTTACGGGGGACGTCGGGGCTGGTAAATCCACCGTCGCCCGCCTGATGGAGAAGCTGGGCGGCGTGCGTCTGGATGCGGACGCCGCGGCCCTGAGCCTGTGGGAACGCGAGGATATTCGCACGGCCGCTGTGACCCGCTGGGGAGATGACATCCTTGACCCGTCCGGAGCCATTGACCGCCGGGCCGTGGCCGGGCGGATTTTCTCCGATCCTGCCGAGCACCGCTGGTGCTGCGGTTTGCTTCATCCCCTTGTCATGGTGGAGCTGAAGCGGCGTGTCAACGGTCTTTCCTCCTCTCAGTGGGCTGTTGTGGAAATTCCTCTGTTATTTGAAGCGGGGCGGCCGGACTGGCTGACTTCCATCGTGTTTGTTACTGCCCCGTGGGACGTGCGGACAGAGCGTTGCCGTGTCCAGCGGGGCTGGGACGAAGCAGAGCTTCGTCGCCGGGAAGGATTTTTCCTCCCCTCCGCTGAACGCATGGCCCGGAGCGATTTTGTGGTGAACAATGCCGGAGACAGGGCGGCACTGGAGGCCGAGGTGGGGAGGATTGCCGGGCAGGTGAAAATCACCGCGGAAAAAGGCTGATAAAAAAGAGGCGTTCAGTTCTGTATCGGGCAGGGCAGGAAATTCCGTGGTGATGATACCCGGTCAAAACATCGGATGACAGTTTAAGCAGCAATGACCCATGGAGATTTCAGGAGGCATGGTTATGATTCGGAAATATGTCCCGCAGGACATGGAATATATGATTCGTATATGGAATGAGGTGGTTGAAGAAGGCATTGCCTTTCCACAGGAGGAATGCCTTGATCTGGAAAGCGGCAAAGAGTTCTTCGGGGCCCAGAGTTATGCCGGGGTTGCGGAGATTGACGGCAGGATAATGGGGTTGTATATCCTTCATCCCAACAACGTGGGAAGATGTGGGCATATCTGCAACGCAAGCTATGCGGTTTCAGCGGATGTCCGCGGCCGGCATATCGGGGAACAGCTGGTGCTGGACTGTCTGAAGGTCGGCAGGGAACTTGGCTTTAGGGTGCTGCAGTTCAACGCCGTCGTGGAAAGCAATGTCCATGCGCGGCATCTTTATGAAAGACTGGGATTTCAGCAGCTGGGAACGATTCCCGGCGGTTTTCGCATGAAAGACGGGCATTATGAAAATATCTGTCCGTATTACCATGAGCTATAAAGTCAGAGCCTGTTTTTGGGGGGCCTGAGGGCAATATTGAAAACTGGTTTTTACGTTTATTCCGCAAAAAACAGCGTCGTTTCTCTGCCTTAAAGAAATATATTGTCAGGGCTGATTCTGGAAGGGCCTTTTGGCCGTGTATCCGGCAGCAGGCTGTCCCGGAACGGAAAAAGCAATACAGAAAATAAGAGAAGACAAGATAAGATAAGAGAGATCACGTTTGCTGTACCGGCGATAATGCGGCTGAGAGCGGGGCGTGCCCCTTTTACACATTTGTCTCTTTTCGGTACAATTAGATGAGGAATGGGAGGAATGTTCGATGAACGTCATGGTAGTCGGAGGGGGCGGGCGAGAGCACGCGATAATAAGCTGTCTGGCGCGAAGCCCCAGAATAAAGAAAATCTACGCGCTGCCGGGCAACGGCGGCATTGCGGACCTCGCTGAGTGCGTGCCTGTCTCCGCGGACGACCTGGATGGAATGGCGGCTTTCGCAAGGGAGCGGGCTGTTGATTTCGCTGTGGTCGCGCCGGACGATCCTCTGGTGATGGGCGCGGTGGACCGCCTGGAGGCGCAGGGGGTCCGTTGCTTTGGCCCCAACGCGGCGGCGGCGGCCGTCGAGGGCAGCAAGATTTATGCCAAGGGACTGATGAAGAAATATAACATCCCCACGGCCGGCTATGAGGTGTTTGACAACCTGGACAAGGCGCTGACCTGTGTGGCTGTGTCGCAATATCCTCTGGTGGTGAAGGCCGACGGGCTGGCCAGGGGCAAGGGCGTGGTCGTGGCTGAGAACTTTGAACAGGCCCGCGACGCGCTCCTTGCCTGCATGAAGGACAAGGCCTTTGGCGCGAGCGGGGAACGCGTGGTCATTGAGGAGTGTCTGACCGGCCCGGAGGTCTCTGTCCTGGCCTTCACGGACGGAAAGACGATCGTTCCCATGGTCTCATCGATGGACCACAAGCGGGCCTATGACGGCAATGAGGGGCCCAACACCGGGGGCATGGGTGTCATTGCTCCGAACCCCCACTACACCCCGGCCATTGCTGAGACGTGCATGAAGACAATCCTCCGTCCCACGGTGGACGCGCTTCAGGCGGAGGGCCGTCCTTTTAAGGGCTGCCTGTATTTTGGCCTGATGCTGACGCCTCAGGGGCCGAAGGTGATTGAATACAACTGCCGGTTTGGCGACCCGGAGGCCCAGGCTGTGCTGCCTCTGCTGGAGTCCGACCTGCTTGAGATTATGCTGGCGGTGCGTGAGGAGCGGCTGGACAAGGCGGACGTGCGTTTTTCCTCCGGCGCGTCCTGCTGCGTCGTGCTGGCCTCGAAAGAATACCCTGGTTCGTGTAAAATAGGTCTGGAGATTGACACCGGCGCGGCGGAGGAACTGCCGGGCGTGTCTGTCTTCCATGCGGGCACGCGGCGCGAGGCCAGCGGCAGACTGTTGACGGCGGGAGGGCGCGTGCTGGCGGTCACGGCTGTCGCCCCCTCAGCGGAGGAGGCGCGGAAACGGGCCTATGAGGCGGCGGAACGCATCCATTTTGACGGGATGCGCTACAGAAAGGACATTGGGGCTTATGGTACACAGGCTATACGTTGAGAGAAGGCCGGCCTTCGCCCAGGAGGCAGCGTCGCTCTGTTCGGAGCTCAGGAATCTTCTGGGGCTCTCCGGGCTGGAGCGCGTGCGGATTGTTAACCGCTACGACGTTGAAGGGCTTGACGGCGGGGCGCTGGATGCGTGCAGGGCGGCGGTGTTTGCGGATCCCTGCACGGATGCGCTGCTGGACCGTCTGCCGGAGGACGCAGCGTGCGTTCTGGCGGCGGAGTACCTGCCCGGGCAGTACGATCAGCGGGCGGACGCGGCGGAACAGTGCATCGGGCTGCTCACCGGTCAGCGTCCGGTTGTCCGTACGGCGCGGGTGTACCTGTTCTACGGCAGAATCTCCGAGGAGGACCTCGGGGCCGTTAAAAAGCACCTCATCAACCCTGTGGAGTGCCGGGAGGCACAGCTGGGGGAGTATGAGACGCTGAACATTCCCTGCCCAGATCCCGGCGAGGTCCCTGTGTTGAGGGGCTTCCGCGACAGGGACGAGGCGGGCCTGGATGATCTGCGCGAGGATCTGTGCCTGGCAATGAGTGTGGATGATCTCCGCTACTGTCAGGTGCACTTTGAGGATGAGGGGCGCGACCCCACCCTGACGGAGCTGCGTGTGCTGGACACCTACTGGTCGGACCACTGCCGCCACACCACGTTCCTCACGGCCATTGACTCCATTGACTTTGAGGATGAGAAAGTCCGGGCGGCCTATGACCGATACCTTGCTCTGCGTGAGGAGCTGAATCATTACGGCGAGCCCGTTACCCTGATGGACATGGCGACGATCGGGGCCAGGGTCCTTAAGAAGCGCGGACAGCTGCCGGACCTTGTGGATTCGGATGAGGTCAACGCCTGCACGGTGCGTGTCTCTCTGGACGTGACCGATAAAGATGAAAATGTAAAGACGGAGCCGTGGCTCCTGTTGTTCAAGAACGAGACCCACAACCACCCGACGGAGATTGAGCCCTTTGGCGGCGCGGCCACCTGCATTGGCGGCGCAATCCGTGATCCGCTCTCCGGCCGGGGCTATGTTTATCAGGCCATGCGCCTGACGGGGGCGGCCGATCCCCGCAAACCCATCGGCGAGACCCTGCAGGGCAAGCTGCCTCAGCGCGTCATCACCACAAGGGCGGCGGAGGGCTACAGTTCCTACGGCAACCAGATTGGCATTCCCACCGGACTGGTGGATGAAATATACCATGAGGGCTACGCAGCCAAGCGTATGGAGGTCGGCGCGGTCATCGCGGCTGTGCCGGAGGCCAGCGTGCGGCGGGAGTCCCCGAAACCGGGGGACTGTGTTCTGCTGCTGGGCGGCCGGACGGGACGGGACGGATGCGGCGGCGCCACGGGCTCGTCGAGGGCCCACAATGCCCGCTCTCTGGAGACGTGCGGCGCGGAGGTCCAGAAGGGCAACGCCCCTGAGGAGCGGAAACTGCAGAGGCTCTTTCGCAACGCGGACTTCTCCCTCAAGGTGAAGCGGTGCAACGACTTTGGCGCGGGGGGCGTCTCCGTGGCCGTGGGCGAGCTGGCGGAGGGGCTGGATATCGATCTGGATGTCGTGCCGCTGAAGTACGCCGGCCTGAGCGGGACGGAGATTGCCATCAGCGAGTCTCAGGAGCGCATGGCTGTCGTGGTGGCGGAAGCGGACGTGCCGGAGGTTATGCGCCTTGCGGAGGAGGAGGATGTCGCCGCCACCGTCGTGGCCCGGGTGACGGACAGCGGGCGGATACGGATGTCCTGGCGCGGGGAGAATATTGTGGATATTCCGCGGGCTTTTATTCAGAGCAACGGGGCGGAGCGGCACACGAATGTGATGGTGTCCCGCCAGAAGGAGGAAGCGCCCGGCCGGCTGCCCAGCTTTGCGGAAGGCCTCCGCAGCGTTGTAACGAATCTCAACGTCTGTTCCAGGCGGGGCCTGGGCGAACGTTTCGACTCCACCGTCGGGGCCAACTCCGTTTTGATGCCCTTCGGCGGTCTCCATCAGCGGACTCCGGTCCAGGCGATGGCCGCAAAGTTCCCTCTGATGCGGGGAGAGACAAACAACTGTTCCGTCATGACATGGGGTTTTGACCCCTTTATCTCATCCGACTCGCCCTACGAAGGGGCTTACCTTGCAGTGGTGGAGTCGCTCTGCCGTCTCGCGGCGGCGGGGGTGGATCTGAAGAAGTGCTGGCTGACCTTCCAGGAGTATTTTGGCAAGCCGGGGAACGATCCGCGGCGCTGGGGGCTTCCGGCCGCGGCTCTGCTGGGGGCATTGGACGCGCAGATGGACTTTGGCGTTGCGGCCATTGGCGGCAAGGACTCCATGAGCGGTTCCTTTGAGAACCTGGATGTCCCCCCCACGCTGATATCCTTCGGCGTGGGGCTGGCGAACGCGGACTGCGTTGTCTCTCCGGGGTTCAAGGGGCTCAACTCGCGGGTTGTTCTGCTACGTCCCCGTTACAGCGGCAGGCTGCCTGAGGCGGGCTCGATGCGGAGTCTGCTGGGGTATGTTCAGACGCTGATTGCCAACAGCGAGGTCCTCTCAGCGGCGTCGCCCACGTTTGGCGGGGCAGCGGCGATGCTTTTCAAGATGTGCCTGGGCAAGGGGGTTGGCTTTGATTTTAACGAGAACGTCTCTCGTGCCGATCTCTTTGTGGAGAACCGCGGGGCCTTCATCCTTGAGGTCTTCAACATCACGGAGCTGGATGTGCCGGAGGATGTTGAGCTGATTGATCTGGGATACACGCGGGAGGACCCCGTGATGTCACGGCATGGCAACGCGGTGAAAATGAGCGAGCTGGAGGAGCTCTACGAGGAAACCCTTGAGGAAATTTTCCCCGTGAACGCTCCGGCGGGAGACTCCCTTTGCCGCCCGCTGCCTGCTGCCCGTGAGAACCTGCCCGGCGCGTCATGCCCGCCTGTGGGGGCTGCCCGGCCGCGCTTCCTTATCCCGGTGTTCCCTGGCACAAACTGCGAGTACGAGTCCGTGCGCGCCGTTGAGAGAGCTGGGGGCGAGGCGGAACTCCTGGTGGTGCGGACGTCGGCCCCGGAGGCTATGAGAGCTTCGGCGGAACGTTTCGCCGAACGTTTGGATGAAGCTCAGGCGCTTTTCCTGCCCGGCGGATTTTCCAACGGAGATGAGCCGGACGGTTCAGGAAAGTTCATCGCCATCTTCCTTCGGAGCCCGGCCGTGCGTGCGGCGGTAGGCCGGCTGCTGGATGAGCGGGGCGGCCTTGCCTGCGGAATATGCAACGGGTTCCAGGCCCTTCTGCGGACGGGGCTCATTCCCTTTGGCCGCATTGTGGATATGGAGGAGCTGAACGGCGACTCCGCGGCGCTGACCTTCAACACCATTGGCCGGCACCAGTCCAAGCTTGTTCGCGTGCGCATCCTCTCCAACCGCTCGCCGTGGCTCAGCCGCACGAAGGTCGGGGATATCTGCACGGTTCCCATTTCCCACGGCGAGGGACGGTTCGTCTGCGGGGAGAAACTGCTGAACCAGATGGCGGAGGCAGGTCAGGTGGCCGCGCAGTATGTGGACCTGACGGGACAGCCGACGATGGAGGTGCAGTTCAATCCCAACGGCTCTCTGGCTGCCATCGAGTGTCTCACCTCGCCTGACGGCCGGGTGCTGGGCCGTATGGGGCACGCGGAGCGTGTGGGCAGCAGCCTGTACAGGAATGTCGAGAGCGCCGGCGACATGGGGATGTTTGAAGCTGCTGTGGATTTCCTGAAAGCTTAGACTGAATTGCAATCGTAAGTGTCCGTGCTCTCATTTCCTTGAGGCACGGACATTTTTTTGGAAAAAAACCTGTATGTTTTTGCCGGGGGATATTATCTCCGGCCTCAGCCGGGCGGGCTCCAGTGCCGGCAATCCGGCGAAACTGAAAGACGATGGAGCCATATAGCTCAGGGCTGAACGGATACCCAACAACACAGCCGCTGAATAAATCCGGCCTGTGCCCGGTCTGCCCCTCCTCATCGCGATAAATCAGGCGGCCGCAACGGATAATCAGATGTGTTGGACAAAATGAGCCCCCCTCTGATATATTCAACGGATGAACATAAGGGAGGAGGCGCCGAAAAGTGGTTCATTGACAGGGCTGTAAAACAATGACAAAATGTTATATGCTCCGCTGTTTAATATAGACATTGTTTTAATCTGGTGGCGTATAAGCGGTTAAAAAGCATCGCAGAGGATGAAGGAGAGGAGAATGCGGCAGAAGTCAGCAGGGCATAAGGATTTGAGGGCTATGTAGCCCGAAGACTGCAAAGAGCGCCTCGAAAGGTTTCGTCTTCCGCTTTGTGCCGCAGACGCGGAAACGACAGGCTGTTTGGCAGCCCTTGCGGCGGATGAGGACGAGAATGAGGAATAGACCGGGGCGAAGAGGAAAGTTTATGGGCCTTGTCTGGTGGTATCCTATATTAGTGGACACGAGAAGTGGGATAAGGAGGTAGACAGGAAAGATGGGAAAAACGTCACCAAGGTATACGGAAGAGTTCAAGAGAAGCGTCGTAAGTCTGTACTCAAATGGGAAGACACAAGCGCAG
>JAILIX010000018.1 GCA_024695065.1 Fretibacterium sp.
GAGATATCCCTGAAATTGATGGGATATAAGGACAAATCGTAAATTCAATCTGCTATACGGGAATTTGGGGTAACATTTTAAGACGCCAAATTCTAAAATGGATCATTAAGCCCGTTTTTAGAGGTTCCCTAATGATAATACCGGGAAGAAGCTGTGTCAATTTGGGAACATGACACCGTTTTTCATGTCTCACCATTACTCATCCAGGCAACTTCTGCATTGATACCATAAAATGCAATGAAACTTTCACGCTCAGGAATACGGCTTTTGTTGTATAATTACACTAGAGTTTGAGTTTTTTAAGGAGGAAACAAGAAATGGCAGTAAGAGTAGCAATCAATGGTTTTGGGCGCATTGGCCGCCTGGCGTTCCGTCAGATGTTCCAGGCGGAGGGGTATGAGGTTGTTGCCATCAACGATCTGACCAGCCCCAAGATGCTGGCCCACCTGCTGAAGTATGATACGATGCACAGGCGCTTCAACGGGACCGTCACCTGCGACGACAATTCCATCACAGTTAACGGCAAGAAGATCACCATCTACGCGGAGAAGGATGCCGCCAACCTGCCCTGGGGCGAGCTGAAGATTGACGTTGTGCTGGAATGCACCGGCTTCTACACTTCCAAAGAGAAGGCCGGCGCCCACATCAAAGCCGGCGCACGGAAGGTTGTCATTTCCGCCCCCGCGGGCAAGGACCTGCCCACCATCGTATACAATGTCAACCACAAGACGCTGAAGGCGTCGGACGATATTATCTCCGCCGCTTCCTGCACCACCAACTGCCTTGCCCCCATGGCCAAGGCTCTGAATGACCTTTCCCCCATCTCGGCCGGATTCATGACCACCGTTCACGCCTACACCGGCGACCAGATGATTCTCGACGGCCCGCACCGCAAGGGCGACCTTCGCCGCTCCCGCGCAGGCGCTGAGAACATCGTCCCGGCGTCCTCCGGCGCGGCCAAGGCCATCGGCCTGGTCATCCCCGAGCTGGATGGCAAGCTGAACGGAGCGGCTCAGCGCGTGCCCACCGCTGACGGTTCCACCACCATTCTTGACGCTGTGGTAAAGGGCAAGGTTACGGCAGATCAGGTCAACGCCCAGATGAAGAAGGAGGCCACGGAGTCCTTCGAGTACAACGAGGACGAGATCGTCTCTTCCGATATCATCGGCAGCACCGCCGGCTCCATCTTCGACGCCACCCAGACGAAGGTCATGGACATGGGCGACGGCAACACGCTGGTTCAGGTTGTCTCCTGGTACGACAACGAGAACTCCTACACCAGCCAGATGGTGCGCACCATCAAGTACTTCTCCGAGCTGAAGTAAGGCAGCAGAGGCAAGAGGAGAAACTTTCATTTCCCCTCTTGCCAAATCGGAAGAACGTGCTAAAATAATGACCGTGTTAGAGCCCGGGTGGCGGAATTGGTAGACGCGCTAGATTCAGGTTCTAGTGGTCGCAAGGCTGTGGAGGTTCGAGTCCTCTCTCGGGCACCATAAAAAATCAGAGGCAGAGGAGATTTTCTCCCTGTTCACAATAGGAGGATATAGTCCTGTCCACTTGACAAGACTATATCCTTTTGTTATTATTCCTTTTTGACACAATTTCCCTGATGTGGGAGGTCTTAATCGTATGCCTGAGTTTGTCCCGGTAAGCAAGTCGCGTCAGCGTTACACCTTTGGCCGCGCTCATGATTTGGTTGAGATGCCGGATATGATCGAGGTGCAGCGGGATTCTTATCGGTGGTTCTATCAGGAGGATGTCGCCCCGGATAAGCGAAAACCCCAGGGGCTTCAGGAACTGCTCCAGGAGGTTTTCCCCATTGAAAGCTACAATGGGCAGTTCGTCCTCGATTTCGTTCGTTACTACGTGGAAAAACCGACTTTCAGCGAGGAGGAAGCCCGACAAAAGGACATGACCTGGGCCCGTCCCATCAAGGCCACAATCCGGCTGACGAATACCAAAACCCAGGAGAGCAAGCAGGAAGAAATCTTCCTTGGGGACTTCCCTGTCATGACGGACCGCGGAACTTTCATTATTAATGGAACGGAGCGGGTCGTCATCAACCAGCTTGCCCGGAGTGCCGGCATTTACTTTTCTTACAACGGTGTCCCGGGGCAGGATGTGTGTACGGCCAAACTGATCCCCGACCGTGGAGCCTGGCTGGACTTCTCCATGTCCTCCGGAGATATCATTTCTGTGAATATCGACAACCGCCGGAAACTGCCCGTCACTCTGCTGCTCAAGACATTTGGCCTTCCCAATAACGATGCGATCATCGCCGCCTTCAACACGGAAGCCTCCTTTATGGAGTACAGCGACGAGATGCGCGGCAAGCTCGCAGCGGAGGACGTTCTGGATGAGGACGGCCGCGTCCTCATCGCGCGGGGGCACACCATTAACCGCGATATCCTGAACGAGCTCTATCAAAAGAATCCCGGCGGCCGCGGAGGAATCAATGTTCTTGGTCTTGATCCCTCCCTGGCGATGACGCTGGAACGGGACGTGACCCGCAGTCCGGACGAGGCGATGCAGGAGATATTCCGCCGTCTGAGACCCAATGAGCCGCCCCGCGTGGAGAATGCCCGTGAATACTGCCGCAGTCTCTTCCGCGACCCCCGGCGCTACACTCTGGGGCGTGTCGGGCGCTACAAACTGAACCGCCGTCTGGGGATGAACATTTCCGAGGACATGCGCCTGCTGACCCTTGAGGATCTGATTGCGATCATCAGGGAGATGTTCGCGATGAAGGCCCAGGAAAAGAAGACCGACGACATTGACCACCTTGGCAACCGCCGGGTCCGTTCCATCGGCGAGCTGCTTCAGAATCAGATACGCATTGGACTGCTGCGCATGGAGCGTCTGGTTCGGGAGAAGATGACGACACTGCCTGACCTGGGCGTGGCAACGGGCAAGGATCTCATCAACGTGCGCCCCATCGTGGCTGCCCTGCGGGAGTTCTACGGCTCTGGCCAGCTCTCGCAGTTTATGGACCAGACGAACCCGCTGGCCGAGGTGACGCACCGCCGCCGCCTCTCCGCGCTGGGCCCCGGCGGCCTCAGCCGCGAACGGGCCGGATTCGAAGCGCGCGATGTCCATTACACACACTACGGCCGCGTTTGTCCTATCGAAACCCCTGAAGGCCCCAACATTGGATTGGTTTCTTCACTGACGACCTATGCCCGGCTCAATGAGCACGGGTTCCTCATCACCCCGCGGCTCAAACTGGAAAAGGGGAAGCTGACGGATAAAGTTGACTTTCTGTCCGCGGACGACGAGGATAAATATTACGTGGCTATGGCGAATACCCCCATTGTGACGGAAGAGGATGGCACCTCACATCTCGCGGGGGAAAGCTGTCCTACGCGTCACGGCGACGACATCGACACCATTCCCACGGATGAGGTCGATTACATGGATGTATCACCGCGGCAGATTGTTTCCTGCTCCACGGCGCTTATCCCCTTCCTGGAGCATGACGACGCCAACCGTGCCCTCATGGGCTCCAATATGCAGCGCCAGGCCGTGCCCCTGATTCTGCCCGAGGCCCCAAGGGTCGGGACGGGCATTGAGCACCGCATCGCCAGGGACTCCGGCTCCTGTGTGGTTGCCAATGAAACCGGCGAGATAACCTACGTGGACTCCCGGGAGATCCGGGTCCGGGCCAGGGGTAAGAGTGAACGTACCTATCCCCTGATTAAATTCCGCCGCTCCAACCAGGGCACCGTCATTCATCAGCGTCCCCTGGTCTCGAAAGGCGACCACGTGGAGAAGGGGGACATCATCGCTGACGGTCAGGCCATCGAGAACGGCGAGCTGGCTCTGGGGCAGAACGTTCTGGTGGCTTTCGTCCCATGGGAGGGCTACAACTTTGAGGACGCCATTCTGCTGAGCGAGAACCTTGTGAAGGAAGATAAGTTCTCCTCCATTCACATTGAGGAGTACGAGATAGAGGCACGCGAGACCAAGCTGGGCCGCCCGGAGGAGATTACGCGGGACATCCCCAACGTCGGCGAGGACATGCTCCGGAATCTTGATGAGGACGGCATTATCCGTATTGGCGCGGAGGTCAATGCGGGAGACATTCTGGTGGGGAAGGTGACCCCCAAGGGAGAGGCCGATCAAACGCCGGAGGAGCGCCTGTTGCGCGCCATCTTTGGGGAAAAGGCCCGTGAGGTGCGCGACAACTCTCTGAAGCTGCCCCACGGATCACGGGGCAAGGTCGTCGCCATCAAACAGCTTGAACGCAAGGACAACCAGGAGACCCTTGGTGCCGGCGTTCTGCGCACTGTGAAGGTCTACGTGGCCCAGTGGCGCAAGATTACCGTGGGAGACAAGATGGCCGGCCGCCACGGCAACAAGGGCGTGGTCAGCCGCATTCTGCCAGTGGAGGATATGCCCTACCTGCCGGACGGCACGCCGGTCGACGTTGTGCTGAATCCTCTGGGCGTGCCCAGCCGTATGAACCTTGGGCAGGTGCTGGAGACCATCATGGGCTTCGTGGCGGTCAACAACGGCTGGCATGTGGCCACACCGGTCTTCGAGGGCGCTCAGGAGTCCGAGATATTCGAGGGCATGAAGGCGCTGGCAGCGCAGAAGTATCCTGACCTTACCGAGGACGGGATGATCACACTCCGCGATGGCCGTACCGGTGAGCCCATGGCGAAGAAGGTCACCATTGGCTGCATGTATATGCTGAAGCTTATCCACCTTGTGGACGATAAAATTCATGCGCGTTCCACGGGGCCGTACACGCTCATCACGCAGCAGCCTCTGGGCGGCAAGGCTCAGTTTGGAGGTCAGCGCTTCGGTGAAATGGAGGTCTGGGCTCTGGAGGGCTACGGCGCCGCCAATGTTCTGCAGGAGATGCTGACTGTGAAGTCCGATGACATCCGCGGGCGTGAGAAGACCTATGAACGCATTGTCAAGGGCCAGAGTCTGGTAAAGCCGGGGGTGCCGGAGAGTTTCCGCGTTCTGATCAAGGAACTTCAGGGACTTGGACTGGATGTTGAAGTCAAGTACGATGACGGAAGCATCGGAGGAATCCCCATCGAGGACGACGAAGAGAAGGGATATTACGCCAGCACGGGGACTCTGCCCGATATCTTTAACGGTGATACGCCTTCGGATACTTCGCCGCAGGATGAGGGAGGACGTCTTGATGAAATTGAGGGCCCCCGCGAGGAAGACCTCTTTATTGAAGAAAAAGGATCGGATGCACTCCTTAAGGACATCATGAGTGAAGAAACCTCCGGCTCATCAGCAGAGGCTTTTTTCCGGAACGACATTTTTACAGACAACAAAGATGGATTTCAGGAGGAAGAGTCCCCGGAGGACACCCCCCTGCCGGGTGACAAATCCCTGTTGGGCAAAGATCCTTCGCTTGTGAACGAGAAAGAGGGAGAATGACGGGCATGGCGAGAAAAGAAATAGTCGGCGTTCGGATTAAGCTGGCGACGCCGGAACGTATCCGCGAGATATCCAGCGGCGAGGTCAAGAAGCCGGAGACGATTAACTACCGAACGCTGCGCCCGGAAAAGGACGGGCTTTTCTGTGAGCGTATCTTTGGCCCCACCCGGAGCTATGAGTGCAGCTGCGGGAAGTACAAGAGGAGCGGCCCCAAGTTTCGCGGCGTCATCTGCGACCGCTGCGGCGTGGAGGTGACAGACAACCGCGTCCGGCGTGAAAGGATGGGACACATTGAGCTGGCCGTCCCTGTGGTGCATATCTGGTACCTGCGCGGCATCCCCAGCCGTCTCAGTCTGCTTCTCGGCACAAGCGCCAAAGACCTGGAGAAGGTCGTTTACTTTGCCCCCACGCGTAAAAACGAGAGTGCGTGGAAGGTAACATCTGTGGGCAGCCACTTCAGTCTGGTGCATAAGGATGACATCGTCTCGGAGAGCGAGATGAAAATTCACGCGCACTACGACCCCTCCTTCCGGGCGGAGGAGGCGTACTCTCTGGATTTTGTGGACGACGTACCGGTCAACGAGGGAGATCTCCTGTCGGCGCAGCAGGTGGCACGCTACAAGACAGACTATGGCGACGAGACCTTCAGGGTGGAACCTGCCTTTACGCTGACGGCCCCGTCGGAGGAGCTTGGACTGGAAGAGGGCGAGGTCCTTTCCGCCTCAAAACTGGAAGAGTATGGGGACAGGGTCGCTGTCGCGCGTGCCAAAACGGGGGGAAGCGAGGCTTTTATCGTGACGGCGGTGGCACATCTTCCCTTTGCACGCGGCGATATCCTGTCCAAGACCGAGCTTGACTCTGCACAGAAGAAATATCCTGAGCGTTTCCGCTCCTCTATCCTCACCCGACAGGTGGATGACCCGTGTTATCTGGTGATTGAGCCAGGGGGCTCTCCCTTCATTCAGGGGGAGGTTATTTATGAGCGTCAGGAGCTTCTCTGTCAGAACTATGATCAGAAATTTGAGGCCGGCATCGGCGCGGACGGCGTGCAGACGCTGCTCAACCGGCTGGATCTTGACCAGCTGACAGCCTCTCTGCGCGAGGAGATTGCCGAGTGCAGCGGCCAGAAGAAGCGTAAGCTGGTCAAGCGTCTGCAGGTCGCTGAGGACTTCCGTAAGAGCACTTCCCAGCCGCAGTCCATGATTTTGAACGTTCTGCCGGTCATACCGCCGGAGCTGCGGCCTCTGGTGCCTCTGGACGGAGGACGCTTCGCCACTTCTGACCTGAACGATCTTTACCGCCGCGTCATTAACCGGAACAACCGTCTGAAGAAGCTCCAGGAGCTCCACGCGCCGGAAATCATCATCCGCAACGAGAAGCGAATGCTTCAGGAGTGTGTGGATGCCCTCATTGACAACGGCCGCGTCAACAAAGCCGTGCTGGGCGCGGGCAACCGGCCGCTGAAGAGCCTCACTGACCTGCTGCGGGGCAAGAAAGGCCGTTTCCGCCAGAACCTGCTGGGCAAGCGTGTGGACTACTCCGGACGTTCCGTTATTGTCATCGGCCCGCAGCTCAAGATTTATCAGTGCGGTCTTCCCAAGCAGATGGCGCTGGAGCTTTTCAAGCCCTTCGTTATCCGGCGTCTGGTTGACAGCGGCCTTGCGCCCAACGTCAAGAATGCCAAACGCATCATTGAACGCGGCCGCGAGGAGATTTGGGGCATCCTTGAGGAGATCATCAAGGATCATCCTGTCATGCTGAACCGTGCCCCGACGCTTCACCGCCTCGGCATTCAGGCCTTTGAGCCCGTCCTGATGGAGGGCAAGGCTATCCGCCTGCATCCCATGGTCTGCACAGCGTTCAATGCGGACTTTGACGGCGACCAGATGGCCATTCACGTGCCCCTTTCCATTGAAGCTCAGGCTGAGGCGCGTTTGCTGATGCTCTCCGCCAACAACCTGCTCTCGCCAGCCAGCGGACGGCCTGTCGTCACTCCGACGCAGGACATCGTGCTGGGCGTCTATTACCTGACGGATATGCAGGAGGGGCTGAAGGGCGAGGGGATGTACTTCTCCAGCATTGAGGACGTCCTTTCCGCGTTCGATCACGGTGTTGTCGATGTCAACGCCCGTGTCTGGCTGCGGGAAGACCCCAGCTACCAGAGACGCCCCAAAGGCCGCCGCAAGTACCGGGGGACGGACGGAAAACCGGTTATCGTTGACCGGCCGGATGACGTGAAGGCCCCTGAAAATGCAGCGGTATTCTTTGAGACTTCACCGGGACGGGCATTGTTCAACAGCATTATTTCCCCTGCCCTTTGCTACGTGAACGATCACCTTGGCAAGAAGCAAATCGGCAGCCTTCTGGACGAGGCTTACGACAAGATTGACCGCGAGCATGTGGTGGAGATGCTGGATGCCGTGAAGTCCCTGGGTTACCACTGGGCGGCACGGAGCGGCATCAGCTTTGGAGTGGATTTCATCATCATTCCTCCTGAGAAGGAAACGATCACCCGTGAGACCCAGGCAGAGGACGATATAGCCAAGGAAAATTATGAAATGGGACTGCTGACCCGCGATGAGTATCTGGACCAGAAGAGCAAACTCTGGGCCAATGCCACGCGGGACATTGCCAACAAGATCACCGAGCACATGGACAACGAAAACTCGGTGAGGATGATGGTGGAGAGCGGTGCCCGCGGAAGTCTGGGGCAGATGGGGCAGATGGCCGGTATCCGCGGCCTGATGGCCGACCCCACCGGCAAGACCATCGACTATCCCATCACGGCCAACTTCCGCGAGGGCATGAATATGCTGGAGTACTTCATCTCCACCCACGGCGCGCGCAAGGGCCTGGCCGACACAGCGCTTCGCACGGCGAAGTCCGGATACCTGACGCGCCGTCTGGTGGACGTGGCCCAGGACCTCATCATCACTCAGGAGGACTGCGGCACAGATAAAGGAATCTGCATTCGTCCTCTCGAGAGCGAGGGCAAGACCATGATCTCCATCGCCGAGCGTATCGCCGGGCGCACAGCCCTGAACGATATCGTGAATCCGGAGACCGGGGAGGTCATCGTGCCCAAAGGGGAGATTATCTCGGAGACCAAGGCCAGGGAAATTGATCGTGCTGGTCTCAAGGAAGTTTGGGTCCGGAGCCCGCTGGCCTGTGCGCTCAAGCAGGGCGTCTGCCAGAAGTGCTATGGCAACGATCTGTCATCCCGTAAACCCGTCCCCATCGGAGAGGCGGTGGGCGTTGTTGCGGCCCAGTCCATCGGTGAACCCGGCACGCAGCTCACCATGCGCACATTCCACACCGGCGGTGTCCGCTCTGCGGAGGATATCACTCAGGGTCTGCCCCGTATCGAGCAGCTCTTTGAGGTGCGGCGTCCCCGCAAGGTATCACTGCTGGCAGGGCTGGACGGTGTCATCGAAGAAATTCACAATTCCGACGGCAAGCGCAAGGTCATTGTGAAATCAGAGGACGGCAAGGAAAGCATCACTCACGCGATTCCCGCCTCCCAGGACCTTCGGGATGGCATTGTGGAGGGAATGAAGGTTACGCGGATGACCCCCCTGACTGAGGGGAGCATCGACCCGCAGCAGCTTTTGGAGGTCAGCGGCATTGACGCCGTTCAGCGGATGCTGGTGGACGAGATTCAGTACGTCTACCACTCTCAGGGTGTCTCCATCAACAATAAACATATTGAGGTCATCCTCCGGAAGGTCGCCCCTCTCAACAAGGTAAAGGTCGTTGAAGAAGGAGATACCTCCTTCGTAGCGGGGGATTTGGTCTGGCTGGATGAGGTTCAGGCGGCGGAGAAATCCATCAGGGAGGATAATGTGCGCTACGTGGCTGAGGCCGTGCGCATCTTTGCCGGGGATATTCTTAAGTCCGTCAGGAAGGGCGACAAGGGCGACCGGGAGAAGGAGGCCGAGGAGTTCCAGGATATTCTGGACAAGCCGCTGGACGAGGAGGCGCTGCAAAGGCTTCTGACGCCGGGGATGATGATTTCCTCACTGAGGCTGCTTCACAATGGCGCGCTCATTGAAGTCATCATTGGCGCGGCAACCTTCCGCAAGCAGATGGAGAATCTGGAGCTGGTGACAAACTACACCCTCTCCAAGACCAACAAAAAGAACCGCATCGCGAAGGGAACCCGTCTGGGCAAGGACGAGCTTCGTCAGATCACGAAGGGCGACCCGAAGATTATTCATGTGCGTGACCGCAATATGCTGGATAAGCTGGCGGCCTCCGCGTGGCTGGCTGCGGATGTCGTGACTGAGGGCCAGATTGTGGCCGCCCGGGATACGCGTTTTACGCCGGAAGCGGCTGAGAAAGCGTTTGCCGGTGAGATCCCCTCCATCCGTGTCTGGCACAATGTGGAGCACATCAATGTTATTGATTTGTTCAAAAACGCACTGGCGAACGACAACAGCGTGTGGGGAGCCCACCTCCGCAGCGCGGCAGACGCGGATGGGCAGCCCCTTAATGACCTGCCCGAATTTGTGGATGTCAAGGTCGTTCAGGCCATGGCCCAGGGGGACATCACAGCGATTGAGACCGATGAGGGGCTTCTTACCCGGCAGAAGCTGCTGGATCACGTTCTGGCCGAGAAGCTGAGGGGCAAGGTTCTTCTGAACCTCACGACGGCAGATGGGGATTACACCGTCCCCAGCCAGGAGATCACGGAGGAGACACTTCGTGAAATCTGCAGCAGAAACGCAACGGAGCTGGATGTACGGGCTGCCGCAGCCAAGGTGGATGAATATCCGCTGGTCCGGGATGTTACCTTCGTGCGGAAGCTGCGGGAGCGTCCGGAGTGCCGGCCGTTCATTCACGGCATCACCAAGGCAGCTCTGGCAACCGACAGCTTCCTCAGCGCTGCCTCCTTCCAGCAGACGGCGCAGATCCTTGCAGGCGCAGCCGTCCGCGGGCAGATTGACCCGCTCCAGGGACTGAAGGAGAACGTCATCATTGGGCATTTGATTCCCGCGGGCACGGGCGCGGAGCCCTTCCGAAACATCGCTCCGCAGGAATCAGAAGAAGAGACAGTTCCTGCAGCACAGGCGCGGACCGGAGCTCAATCCATGGAAGATAAGCCAGAGACGGAGTCAGACATGGAACTTGTTCCAGAGCTATAGCCTCTCAGAGGCAGTTATTGTACAATAGAGAGGAATAAAATTCCTAAGGAGGAACAGTAATGTCGTCAACTGTTGGAATTAAGAGCTATGCCTATTGTTTGAATCATGCACCGGAGACCGGAAGCTGGTACGGCGGTACGCCCTATGAGGCCCGTCACAGCGGCAAGGAGCAGGAGTACGTTGACGCTCTGCCGAAGTACATCCAGACCTATGAGCAGGCTCTGCACTACGCGCCTAACCAGACCTACATTGGCGGCATCTCCTACGACGACTTTGAGGCCGCTGCGACGCCCTGGATTGAGAATCCTCTGCCTGACGACAAGGCCGGACGTTACGGCAAGTTCGGAGAACTGATGCCGGAGGACGAATTCCTTGGGCTCATCTGTGCCTGCGACGAGTTTGAGCTGGTGTGGCTGGAGAAGAGCTTTGCTGAAGAGGTTGGAGCAAAACTTGCGAAGGACCCCGTCATCACGGAGGCCATTGTGCAGCGTATCATCGACCCCAAGAAAAAGCATCTGCAGGACCTCGCCTCGATTGAGACGGAGTGCAAGGACCGCGCGGCACTGCCGCTCCACTTTGGCGGCAAGGTCGTGGGCTGCATCCGCAGCGGACACCCCACAGACGCCTGCCTCACCGCCCATGTTCTGATGGAAAATCTGGCGGGCAAGGCCTCCGGTGTGCTGGCGCTGCTGCACCTTCTGAAGAACAGCGGCCTGGCCCCGGCGGATCTGGACTTTGTGATTGAGTGCTCTGAAGAGGGCGCGGGCGACGTGGGCCAGCGCGCGGGCAACAACTTCGCCAAGGCTATCGCTGAGGTCGTGGGCTGCGTCAACGCCTCCGGGTGCGACGTGCGCGGCTTCTGCGCGGGCCCTGTCCATGCCATGATCAACGCCGCCTCTCAGGTGGCGTCCGGCGCAAGGAAGAACGTCGCTGTGGTGGCCGGCGGCTCCATCCCGAAGCTGTACATGAACAGCCGCGACCACGTGAAGAAGGGGCTTAAGGCTCTGGAGGACTGCGTGGGAAGCTTTGCTATCCTGCTGGTCCCGGATGACGGCACATGCCCCGTTATGCGTCTGGACGTTCTGGGCAAACACACTGTCGGCGCAGGCGGTGCGCCTCAGGCCATCACGTCATCCCTGACCTTTGAGCCGCTCCAGGCCGCGGGGCTGACCTTCCTGGATGTGGACCGCTTCGCACCGGAGATGCAGAACCATGAGATTACGGAGCCGGCCGGCGCGGGCAACGTGCCTCTGGCAAACACCAAGATGATTGCAGCGCTGGCCACCATGAAGAAGGCCATTGAAAAGGCTGATATGATGAACTTCATCAAGGAACGCGGTGTGGTGGGCTACGCACACACTCAGGGTCACATTCCCGCAGGCGTGCCGTTCGTCGGCCCGGCGTGCGAGGCGATGAAGGCCGGAAAAATGAAGCGTGTCATGATTATCGGTAAGGGCAGTCTTTTCCTGGGCCGTCTGACGAACCTGGCGGATGGCGCTTCGTTCCTCATTGAGGCTCCGACGGGCACTCCGGCAGCATCGGCGGCAGTGAGCAAGGAGGATGTGAAAGCCCTTATCCTGGAGGCTCTGTCTGAGATCGCCGGGAAGCTGAACTAAAGGAGGCCGGGCTTATGTCTGACCAGATTAAACAAATAGTCGGAACGGCTCTGCGCGAAATTATCGAGTCGGCGAAGACCGGCGGCCCCAGGGTTCGTGTGGGACTCATGGCGGCGGGCAGCGAGCACGGACCGGAGGAGATTGCCCGGGGGGCACGGCTGGCGGCTCAGAATGGCGGTGTCTGCCCTGTTATGATTGGGCCCCGGACTCCCGGCTACGATGAGCTGGAGTGGATTGAGTGCGACGAGGCAGAAGTTCCCGCGCGGCTTGAGAAGGCCGTGAAGGACGGTGAGGTCGAAGGCGCGGTGGCAATGCATTTCCCGTTCCCGCTGGGGGTAACGACCATCGGGCGTGTGATGACGCCGGGCCGTGGGCGTCCAATGATTCTGGCCTCAACAACAGGGACTTCCTCCACTGTACGCGGCGAGGCCATGCTGCGCAACGCTGTCTACGGCATTGCAGTGGCAAAGGCACTGGGTATCGCAAACCCCACGGTGGGTATTCTGAATGTGGACACGGCCCAGCCTGTGTTCCGTTCCCTCACCCACATGAAAGAGAAGGGCTATCCCATCACATTTGGAACGTCCGTTCGGGCGGATGGCGGCTCTGTTCTTCGTGGCAACGATATCCTGACCGGAGCGGTGGACGTGTGTGTGACGGACACCCTGACGGGCAACGTGCTGATGAAGATGTTCTCCTCCTTCACGACGGGCGGCTCTTATGAGTCAACGGGCTGGGGCTACGGCCCCTCCTGCGGCGAAGGATGGCCCTATGTGGTCTCCATCGTGTCCCGCGCGTCGGGTGCGCCGGTCATCGCAAACGCGTTGACACTCAATGCCATGGTCGTGGCGGGCGGACTTTCTGCCAAGGTGGCGGAGGAACTGAAGGCTGCACGGAAAGCCGGGCTGGACGAGGAGATCGAGGCCCTGACGCCCAAGGCGGCCCAGGCGGAGGAGGATGTGAAGGCGCCTCCTGCGGAGCCGACGGATGACGAGCTTCACGGCATTGACGTCCTGGAGATTGATAACGCGGTGAAGGTTCTGTGGAAGGCGAACATCTACGCCGAGTCCGCGATGGGCTGCACGGGGCCGGTCATCAAGATGCCCGCCCGGCACATTGAAACAGCAAAGGAACTCCTGAAGCAGAACGGATATCTGTAAACCTGAACAGCGAAAATAGAAAGGGCTCACTGCGGTGGGCCCTTTTTTTATTATTTATTTTGATTTGCAGTGCAGAGGAGATTTTCTCCCCTGCACTGCTGGCATCGCTGTGGCAGTTCTTCAGATGGCCATGGCCATCAGCGCCTGCCGGTCACAGGCACTGAGACCGCAGAGGTCGACGATTTCCGACAGGCAACGAAGAGCGGATGGTGAGGGCTGACGCAGAAACCCGTTGAGCCGTGCCGCCAGTGTGGAGCAGAGCAGGGCATCCTCGCCTCCGTAGAGGCTCAGCAGTTTCTCGTAGAGCCAGGAAGCAGCATGGTGAAGGTAGTACTTTTGCCATGAATTTTCCGCGGGAATAAAGGTCTTAAGAGGCAGAACCCGTACAGGGGGGTGTCCTTCGCTGCCGCAGAGGGCACTTCGCTCCACCGCTGCCCGGGCCAGCCGGCGTTCCTTTTCTGTTTGGACAAAGATCACGGCTCTGTGCCTAGGGGCCGTGTCCAGGGCGGCTGTGCGGTGCCAGCCCATAAAGAGCTCCAGAAGCTGCCCGTAACTCACCCCCTGTGGATCGTATTCCACACTGACAGCCTCAATATGGTCCCCCGTGTTCTCATAGCTTGGGCTTGGGAACATACCACCGGCATAACCAGTACAGGTCCTCCAGACACCCCGGACAAACCCCAGCCGTGCCTCCATATCCTGAAAGCTCCCCAAAGCAAACAGCGCCGTCTCCAAGGGTTCCGGTACCATTGTGTCGATACGGGGCCTCTCCAATGTCCTCATGATTTCACTCCCAACTGACCAGACCTTATTCTCTTCCGTCAGTGCATTTATTATCTCTCAGCCTCTCCGTGAGGTTATCGTCAATATCCCGTATCTGAAGAGACAGGCTGAGCAGAATCCGCCAAACGACTCACAGGTCATACAGTCCCAATACTGACCAGCAAGACATAAGGATTCGGGGGGATGTCTCCCTGCGATGGGGCTCCCGCCAGATAACAAACGCCCTCCCCGTTTTTCGGGGAGGGCGTTTGTTATCCTGAAAGACTCACATCACATCGTCAGCAGCAGCGCGCAGATTGGAAGCGTGACGATGCTCAGCAGGGTCGAGACAATGACCAGCCCTCCGGCAAACCCCTCGTCGTAATGGAACTGAACGGCAAAGACCGACGTGATGGCAGCACAGGGACACGCTTCCTGCAGCAGAGTCACCTGAGCAACCATGTCACGCACCCCAAAGGCGAAAAAGGCCGCCACACACACCGCCGGGATGACAAGCAGGCGCACCGTCACAGTCCGCCACAGCATCATATCCCGCAGGATGCCCGACACATTGCCTTCCGCCAGCAGCATCCCCGTTATCATCATAGAGATAGGCGTATTCATATCTCCGATATATTTCAGCGGAGCACGGACAAGCTGGGGAACCGGTATCCTCAGGTAATAAATCATAAGCCCCAGCATGACAGCCCAAATAACGGGATTCTTCTGTATACGCCCCGCTTCTCCGCCTTCGTGCTGCCGGTTCATGAGCCTCACGCCCAGAGTCCAAAGAAGGATATTGAACAACGTCACATAAGCGCTGGCATACATCAGCCCCTCCGTCCCATACAGAGCCTGAATGAGCGGATAGCCCATGTATCCGGCGTTGGAAAAAATGCAGGCAAGGCGGCAGATAGGAGTTTTGGGGTTGCCCCTGTCCCTGTTCAAAAGAAACGTCAGGCCAATGGCCGCCGCGTTAAGCGCAATGCTGTACGAAAATGCGCGAAAAATGTTTCTGCTGACTTCCGGGTCATAATCCGCAAGATAGGAGTTCAGAGCCATAGCCGGCATAATAAGATACACCAGCATATTCGACAGGACAGATTTTGCCTCTGATGAAAAAATCCTCATCTTCGCGCAGAGAACACCCGTAAAAATCAGCACGAACAGGATACAGACCTGCCAGAATGTTATGCTTGCCAGTGCCATAATATTTGTTCCTTCAGCTCTCCCCCGGCAAAAGGCCAGGGGAGATACTTCTGCCTTTCTGTTATGCTGTCTGCTCCAGAGGAGTACAGGCCTGATCCGCCGCAATGCACTTGGTCGGACACTTGGAGACACAGCGGCCGCAGCCAATACACTTGTTCGGGTCGATGACCGCCAGATCACGGTCTATTGTGATAGCCTGAACCGGGCAGTTTTTAGCACACAGCCCGCATCCAATGCAGCCCGCGCTGCACACCTTGCGGACCATCGGTCCCTTCCAGTGGGAATTGCAGGCCACAACGATATTCGCTTTCCGCGGCACCAGCGTCAGGACAGACTTCGGGCAGTTGGAAACACAGACACCGCAGCCCGTACATTTGTCCAGATCCACCTTCGGCAGACCGTTTTCCATCGACAGAGCCCCGAAAGGACAGACCGAAACACAGGTTCCAAATCCAATGCAGCTGAAGGGACAGGCGTTGGGAGATCCGCCGGGCACTGTCGCTGCCGCACGGCAGTCCCTGACACCGTCATAGTCCGCCAGGCGGGGAGACGCCTCGGGCGTTCCCTTGCAGCGCACAAATGCGCGCATAGGTTCTGCGGCCTCAGCCTTAACACCCATAATCTCAGCGATCTTCTGGGCCACGGGCGCCCCTCCCACAGAACACTTGTTCGTTGCGGCCCCGTCGTTCACCACGCCGGAGGCGTAGCCATCGCAGCCAGGATAACCGCAGCCGCCGCAGTTGGCGCCTGGAAGCGCCGCGCGGATCAGCCCAATCCGTTCATCCTGATGGACACGGAAGACAATGGAAGCTACAGCCAGCAGCGCACCGAACACACCTCCCATGATGCCCATCAGAGCCAAGGGCTCGACAATAACATGCATGAAATCCACAGCGACCCCTCCCCTACTTGATGATGCCGTTGAAGCCCATGAACGCGATGGACATGAGCCCCGCCGTGATCAGCGCCATGGGCAGGCCGCGCAGACACTCCGGGATGCCCTCGTTTGACTCAATGCGCTCGCGGATGCCGGCCATAAGAGAGATTGCCAGCAGGAAGCCCAGCGACGAGCCCAGCGCGTTCACAAGGGACTCCGCCAGGCCATAACCCTCGTTCATATTCAGCACCGCCACGCCCAGCACCGCGCAGTTCGTGGTGATGAGCGGAAGGAAGATGCCCAAAGACTTGTACAGCGTCGGGTTCAGCTTCTTCAGCGCCAGCTCAACAAACTGCACCAGCGCCGCGATGACCAGGATGAAGGACAGTGTGTAAAGGTACTCCAGGTGCAGCGGGACCAGCAGGAAATTGTACGTCAGCCACGTCATGAGCGACGCCAGCACGATGACAAAAACCACCGCCACGCCCATGCCCCGCGCCGTTTCCGACTTGCTGGAAACCCCCATAAAGGGGCAGCACCCCAGGAAGCGCGACAGCAGAATGTTGTGAACAAAGATAGAGCTCAGGAAGAGCAAAAACAGTTCGGTCATCACGCCTTACCTCCTTCCGCACTGGGACAGGAGGCACTCATGGCACATCCGGCGCAGCCGGACGCCTTCTTCGCAGGAGAACAGGCGCCCTTTCGTGCCGCCAGCTTCGCCTGAATGGCGCGGAACGCCCCCATGCAGCAGCCCAGCACGATAAAACCGCCGGGTGCGAGCACCACCAGCAGGATGGGATCAAAGCCCACAACCTGCGTCCCCAGAAGTGTGCCGCTGCCCAACACCTCGCGGATAGCTCCAAGGAATGTCAGCGCCACCGTGAAGCCCAGGCCCATTCCCACTCCATCCAGTGCCGAGGCAATGACGCCGTTCTTGGACGCGAAAGCCTCTGCCCGCGCCAGAATGATGCAGTTGACGACAATCAGCGGGATGAAAATGCCCAGCGACTTATTCAGCTCAGGAGCAAAACCCTCCATTAAGAACTGAATAACCGTCACAAACCCCGCAATGACGACGATGAAGATGGGGATACGAACCTCATCCGGCACCATCTTGCGGAGCATGGAGATGACAGCGTTGGACGCGATGAGCACGAATGTCGCCGCAATTCCCATGCCGACGCCGTTGGCCACGCTGGTGGTGACGGCGAGGGTGGGACACAGGCCGATGCACTGAACGAAGGTCGGGTTCTCGGCCAGAAGCCCGTTCGCCACGATCTTTAAAGGATTAGTTGACTGGCTCATCTTATTTCCCCTTTAAGTTCTTGTCCCAATACTCCGCCGCAGCATTGACGCCATTGGTGACAGCGGTGGAGGTAATGGTCGCGCCGGAGATAGCCGCGATCTCGTCCTCAGCTCCGGCCTCGCCCTTGACGATCTTCAGCGGCGCCTTTTTGTCCGCAAACTGCCCGTAAAACTCCGGCTCCGTGGACCTGGCTCCCAGCCCCGGCGTCTCAGAATGGCTCAGGATGTTGATGCCGCGGATGGTCCCGTCCTTCGCAATGCCCACGACAAAAGCCACTGGCCCGCCGTATCCCTTTGTTGAGACAGAGAGGCACCATCCCACCGTCGAACCGTCTTTGTCCACGGCATGCTGAATCTCGGTGATCATTTCCCCGCCCGCGTCCGCCATCGGCTCGGCAGCAAAGGAGGCAGCCTCCGGCATGACGTTCCGCAGGGCTTCCGCTTTGGCTTCTGCCTGGGCCTTTTCAATCGCTATCCGGGTACCCCACTCCACGAAGCCCAAAATCAGCCCCGTGACAGCCGTCACCAGGAAGAGCGTCCCGCCCAGGTGGAGTACTTTTTTCCTCGTCTCCGTCCTAAGCTCAGGAGTCATTTTTTCCGTCATTTCGCCGCCTCCCCTTTACTCAGCCATGATTTAACGGGCATGCCCATCGCGCGCGGGGCCGTGTAACGGTCGATCAGCGGCACAGCGACGTTCATGATGAGGATGGAGTAGGATACGCCCTCCGGGTAGCCGCCCCATGTACGGATAAGCGCCGTCAGAAGGCCGCAGCCAAAGGCATAAATTATCTGTCCCTTCGCGGTCATGGGGGATGTGGTGTAGTCCGTGGCCATGAAAATCGCCCCCAGCATCAGGCCGCCCGCCAGCACTTCATAGTGCGGGAAATGTCCGCCTCCGTGCCCGAAGGCCGAGGCAAGCACTGCTGTCGTGACAATGTAAATCACCGGAATACGCCAGGAGATAATGCCCTCCCACATCAGGTAGAGGCCGCCCAGCAGCAGAAGCAGGGCTGAAGTCTCCCCGATACAGCCCGCCATAGAGCCTGTGACAAGGTTCCACAGCGACGGAATCGTCGCCGCAGGTCCCGCGGCAGTGGCAGATGAGGTGGCCGCAGCTCCCATCTTCATCACAGCCAGAGGCGTTGCGGTGCTGATCCCGTCCAGGGTCCATGTGGTCATGGCGATGGGCCAGGAGATGAGCATCATGGCACGGCCCGCCAGAGCCGGGTTCACAATGTTGCAGCCAATGCCGCCGTAGAACTGCTTAACCACAATGACCGCAAAGACGGATCCCACCACGGCCATCCACAGCGGAATGGTGGGCGGCAGATTGTAGGCCAGAAGCAATCCCGTAACGGCGGCAGAGAGGTCGCCAATCGTGGTTTTCTTCCCGTTCAGGCGCTGCCACACGAATTCAGACAGCACGCAGGCGGCAACGCAGGTGAGAATCACCCACAGGGCGGGGAGGCCAAAAACCCAGACGCCCATCACCCCCGCCGGGACCAGGGCGATGATGACTGAAGCCATAATCTGCCGGGTGGTCAGCGGGGAATGAATGTGAGGTGAGGTGGATACAATCAGCTTATTCATTCCTTTGCCTCCTTTTCTGCCTTGGCTTTGGCAGCCGCAGCCGCAGCGCGCCGGGCCGCCGTCACCGCTGCCTTGCCGTCCTTGTAGCTCTGGACCAGGTGACGGGAGGCAGGGCACGTGTAGGCGCAGCTTCCGCACTCAATGCAGCTCATGCCGCCGTGGGCCTCGAACTCCGCGTAGTCCCTGCGCCGAACAGCATGATCCAGCAGGGTGGGTTCAAGGTGCATGGGGCAGACTTCCACGCAACGCCCACACCGCAGACAGGCGGACTCCTCCACAATCCATGCGGACTTCGCCGTCAGACACAGAATACCCGAAGTCCCCTTCACCACCGGCACATCCAGTGAGCGCATGGCAAGCCCCATCATGGGCCCTCCGGCCAGGACCTTCACGGGGTCCTCCTTAAAGCTGCCGCAGGCGTCAATGAGCTCCTGCACGGAGATTCCAAGCGGAACCTCCAGATTCTTAGGCTCCGCCACCGCGTCGCCTGTCACGGAGATAATGCGGTGTGTGACAGGACGTCCCTTTGTCAGGGCCAGCCAGATTTGATAAGTCGTTCGGGCATTCAGAATAATGCAGCCCACATCCGCAGGCAGTGCGGGGGGCGGCGGGGTCTCCTGGCCCGTGACGGACCAGATCAGCATCTTCTCAGCGCCCTGAGGGTACTTGACCTTGTGGGGCATGACGCGGATACGCTCATTTCCACACTTCTCCACCATGGCACTCATGGCCTCGATGGCTTTGGGCTTGTTGTTCTCAATGGCGATGACACCCTGTGCATCGGGGAAAAGCTCCAGAACCAGCTCCAGTCCGCGGACAATGCTCTCCGGGTGCTCCATCATCAGGCGGTTGTCGCAGCTCAGGTAGGGCTCACACTCCGCTCCGTTGACGATAATCCAGCGGATAACACTGCCCCTGGGCGGAGAGAGCTTGACGTGGGTTGGGAAGCAGGCTCCCCCCATACCCACAATGCCCGCGGCACGGATGAGCTTGACATAATCCTCCGGTCTGGGCTTACTATCCGGGTTCTCAAGGAGCGAAGGCGCCTCCTCATACTGTCCGTCATTCTCGACGACGATACAGGTATCCACGCTTCCGGGGATGGTCATGCGCGGACCAATCTCTTTCACAGTTCCCGATACACTGGAAAAGATGGGCGCAGAGACAAAGGCCTCTGTGTCCGCGATTTTCTGCCCCACTTTCACATGATCCCCCTTCGCCACAACGGGAGCGCAGGGCGCTCCGATATGCTGGGACAACGGGTAGACCAAATCCCCCTTCGGGAGCAGTGTCTCAATGGCCTTGTCCTCGGTCAGCGCCTTCCCCTCAGGTGGGTGGACGCCGCCCAGAAATGTCGGCAACTTCATCTTAAAACCCCCCTCAAATGAAGTCCCAAGTCCCTTCCTGCCCGGAAATAAACGCACATCCTCCGTTTTACGCTTTCAAGCGCACACCCCCCAAAGGTACAGAAGGGGCAAAACTGATGGGAACGGCCCTGCGCGCTTATGCCCTGCAGACAACATGGAAGGGCAGGCTCAACTCGTCCCCCGGGACAGTCCGGAAACTCAGTTTAACTTATACATTATAAACCTTAATATTGGAAAATAGTGAGCGTCAGATGATGAGACAGCAATGTATCCGCTGTGATGAACAGATGGCGGACTTTGCCTTTCGCACGGGTCCTGGGAGCGGAGGGGATTTTTCTGCCCTGACGGAACGGTGAGCGCACCTCCTGAAACGGCCCCAACGCGCGCGGCATTTTCTTCGGGCTGAGCCTGCGGCACAGACAGGAAGAGCGGATACACTCCGTCATGGAGGGGATCATCTTCGCGCAGCGGGAGACCTTTGAGATCTTTTCTCAGACAGGACGGCGCTTTCATCGGATCATCGCCTCCGGAGGAGGCGCCGCCTTCCGAAAGATCATCGTGTCCATAAGACCAAATCAGCGCTTCCTTTTAAACACTGGAGCGTTCTTTCTCCGTTCTGCCTTCCTTTGCAGCTCCCTCTGAGAGGACACGGCCCCACACGCGCACGGCGGGAGCCGGGTGTTCCTTCAACATGGCCAGACGCCTTTTGTGGTTTGTGGCAGACCTGGGGAAGTGCTGCTTCATGGCGGAGAGGACCGGCACCAGAACCTGTGGATCGTTGCTTGCCAGGAGGTGGCGAAGGGTGGCATCTGAAGGGGATTGTCCCGCAGGCCAGTGCCGCATAATCAGAGCAACACCGTCCGGCGCCACGGTGGACAGATAACGCTCCATCAGCGACAGATCTGGTTTTCCCTCTGTCTGACGCAGTCCCAGCAGGGATGTCAGCAGAGAATTTGGGAAGGACGCGGCGTGACCGGCCACATCCCCGGCGAGGCGGCAACGCGTACCGGAATCCAGAGGAAGGCCGGATACGAGACGCGCCGTCCCCTCGTCCACATCCCAGCGGTTCAGAACGTCCGTCACGGCCTGGAACACGTCCTCCCGGCTGATAAACGCCCCGGCACGTCCCAGCGCAAGACACCTCACCTCCGGAATGGAGGATTTCAGGCGGGAAAGGATACACTCAACCATTCCCTCATCCCTGTTAAGCTCAAGCTGTTCCAGATGACGGGAAAGCCTCTGGTCATACTGATCCAGGATGAGGTCCACCCTCACACCACGCCGCTGTGCCTCCCGGCGGGCATACTCTGAATTTTCTCCGGAGCGGGCCTGCTTCTCGTCCAGCCTGGCAGCGCGCTTGCGATACCAGTCGAAAAGCGTCTTAGGGGGATGTCCCTGCTCAACATCCGGCTGGGGGGGATCCTCCTTCGTAAGCTTTTCCAGTTCCTCCGTCGAGAGCCCCTTAAGAAGGGCATAGGCGCCTGTGATCTTCTGAAAACGCTGAGTCCCATTCTGCCCGGCAACATCAGGATGACAAACGTGCGCCAGATGACGGAACGCCGCCCGTACATCCGCTGCCGAAGCCCCCCGGTCAAGCCCCAACACCCTTAAACTTTCTATAATCTCCTGTGAAAGGTTTGCTCCCATTTGAATTGAAAACCTCACAATGATGGTACGCGGGAAATCCGGATCTCTGTGAAGTCATCCCCCGCGGATTTTTAGCCTTCTTTGGCTCAAAAATCCTGTTCCCAACTGTTCTTACCTCTATAATTTTACGTGCTTGCACCTGCACTGTCAAGAAAGCCTCTCCCTCTCCCCTTCTGACAAAAGCAGTTCTTCATTCCCGCAAAGTGGGCTTTCTGCCGGATTAACCTGCGCAAATTTTTTCCGCCCCCACCGGATTAAAGCTCAGGTGAAAAAGCCCCCCCCGAACCCCCCGGCGCTTTGCCTTTATCTCTCTTTCGAACTTTTTTGGCACCTGCCCCGGGAAGCCCCTGCCCTTTATCAGAGAAGGCGGACGCCCGTGGACGTCCGCCTCCGTCTCAGCAGTTCGGATTGCCAGCCTTAAAACTCCACGTCCCGAAACACGACCTCACCGTTCTTCACCGTCAGCATGGGACGGTAAATGAACGAACCCGTCCTGAGATGACAAGCGGGGTCGCTGTAGGGCCGGTCGCCGAACTCAACGTTACGTTCCTTCCTGCGAAATACAGCGATATCTGCGGTGCACCCCACCGTCAGGCTTCCCGCATGGTCCGCAATGCCCATCTGACGTGCCGGGTTGATGGTGCAGAGCGCAAAAAGCTTTTCCTCCGGGATGCCCAGGAATGCGTACCTGGCAAGCTGGTTGGCCATGCTGAAGGCCGTGGGCCGCAAGTGCATACTGAGCTTTGTCAGGTCCGTGCCAAGGAGGTCGGGGTAAAAGCCCTCTTTCACGGCAGGCTCGCTGACCTCAAACGAGAAGTGCGCCCGGGCGTCCGCTGCCTCGAACAGCACGCCGCGCTTCCGCGCTTCGTAAGCTGCCCTGCTCACTCGTCCGTCGTCCAGGATTGTACTGCCCTTGTTCATATACATGTGAGTCATTACGTCGCCGGGACGGAGGCAGCTCAATAATTCCGACATCCCGCCGGGAGGGTTGGTGCAGTGGACCATCACAGACAGGCCCAGCTTATCGCCCAGCGCCACAGTCTGCCGCAGGGGCTCATAGCCTCGTTCCTTCACAATCTCCGCGCTGGTCCTCAGCTTCAGCCCCAGCAAATCGCTCCCGTACTCCTCGAAGAGCTCGCGGATTGCTCCAGCGTCAAAATGCTCCGGGTTCACGTCTTCCAGTTGCCCGGGCAGAGAATCCAGCCCCGTTGAGCAGACGTGAATGTACGCTTTCACTGTTAATTTTGACTGTTCAACAAATGGCCTGTTCCGCCGGTAGGTTTCACAGCCGCAGCTTCCTGCATCCACAACCGTCGTCACGCCGGAGGCAAAGCACACAGCCTCGCCCGGTATCCCGATCTTCGCCAGGGGCCAGACGTGAGCATGGTGGTCAATGAGGCCGGGGGTGACAAGGCATCCCCTGGCGTCAATCACATGGGTGGCGTTCCCCTCAGTCCCAACGCGGACCTCCGATATCTTCCCGTCGTTCACAGCGACATCAGCGACAGCATGAAAGCCGCTGAAGGGGTCAAGAACAGTGCCGTTTTTTATGAGGACCTGATACACGTCAGCCCTCTTCCTCGGATGTGTCGAACTCCTGCCCGGCACTTTCCGCTGCCCGCTTCGCCTTGAGATTCATCCAGACAGTGTAGGTGCAGAACAGCACCGCGACAATCAGGAAACCGCAGGAGATGGGCCGCGTGAAGAACACGCTCCAGTCCCCGTGGCTGGCCTGAAGCGCCCGGCGAAGGTTCTCCTCAAACATCTTGCCAAGAATAAAGCCGATGATAAGCGGAGTGCTGGGCATCCTGAAGCACTTGAAGAACAGCCCCAGCAGCGCAAAGAACAGCACGCACTGCACATCGAACACACGACTGTTGCTGGAGTACGCACCCACGCAGCACATTACCATGATGATGGGGAGAAGGATGCGTTTGGGGATGTCCAGCAGCCTGGCAAAGATGCGGAGCCCCATGCGCTCAAAGATGAGCATGAAGACACTGGCCACGATAAGGGCAAAGTAAATTCCATAGACATACTGGCCGCTCTTGTTGAAGATAAGCGGACCAGGGTTAATGCCGTGAACCAGAAGCCCGCCAAGGAACACGGCTGCCACCGTGTTGCCCGGAATGCCCATGCACAGCAGCGGGACCAGCGAGCCGCCGATGACGGCGTTGTTGGCGGTTTCCGACGCAATCACGCCGTCGATGATGCCAGTGCCGAATTTCTCCGGGTATCTGGAGCGGCTTTTCTCCGCGGTGTAGGCCAGAAGTCCCGCCGTGGATCCGCCGATGCCAGGCAGAATGCCAATGGCAATCCCGATGACGGAGGAGATAACCGCGTTGGGGATCTGTCGGATAAACTCAGGAATGGTGATGCCGTAGCCACTCAGGTGATACTTCTTCTGTTCCAGGTGGGCGGCCAGGTCCCGGCGGCCGAACCCCGCGAGGATGATGTCCGTCACGGCAAAGACGCCAATCAGAAGCACCGTGATGTCAAAGCCGTTAAGGAGCTGGAAGTTTCCAAAGGTGTAGCGGATGGAGGAGTCCACAGGGGCCATGCCCACCATCGAGAGGGCAAGGCCAATCAGCCCTGAGAGGAGGCCGTTCAGCATATCCTTGCCGGATAGGGCCGCGATGATGGTGAGGGAAAACACAGCCACGGCAAAGTAGTCCGCCGCACTGAACAGCAGGCACACCCGGGCCAGCATGGGGCTGATGAACATCAGGGCCAGGATCCCCATGATGGAACCAATGAAGGAGTAGAGAATACCTACGCCCAGGGCGCGGCCTGCCTCGCCCTTCTCCGCCATGGGCCCTCCGTCAAAGACGGTGGAAATTGAGGACGGCGTGCCGGGAATCTTTAACAGAACAGCGGAGATAAGTCCGCCGGAGATGCCGCCCATGTAGAGCCCTACCAGAGTGGCAATCCCCCGCGTAGCCTCCATACTGAAGGTCATGGGCAGAAAGAGGACCACAGCCATTGTGGCAGACAGACCAGGGACGGATCCGAAGATAATGCCGATAATCGTACCCATCCAGATAAGCAGCAGACAGACGGGGTTGAATACATTGGCTAAAGCAGCTGAAATCATAATAAAACTTCCTCCTTCCCACAAAGCGGGCTTCCTGCCGGCCTAAAAGCCCCAAATGCCCACAGGGAGCGGCATCTTGATGACGAAGACGAACAGCGCATCAACCGCCAAAGGAAGGATGACCGCGATGAGCGCATAGAGCAGCGGGCGGCGGTTCTCTCTGCTGCTGAGCAGCAGCATCTGGAGAAAAAGGTAGGCCGCGCTGGAGACAACGAAGCCCACGGGCTGAAAGAGAAGCATATAGCCCAGCATCAGAGCAATGGTACCAATGCCGCCCAGCATATCCTGATTGATCCTTATCTTTTTGGCAGAGCTGGCCGAAGGGCGGAACAGCGCGATAAACAGCTTGGCACCCGCCGCCGCAAGAATGCAGATTCCAATAAATGTGGGGACGTAGGCGGAGCCCACGTCGGAGGCAATCTTGTGCTTAATGCCCTGAGCAAAGTAAATCATGGCCGTGCCAAAGGCCAGCATAATGACAGAACACAGCATATCCCGCGTCTTGTGGGTCATTATATTCCCTCCCTACTGTTTTTCAGAATAATCCCCGCTCCCGGAAGAGGAGCGGGGAAGCACTTTAAAGGACGTTTACTTTGCGGCAAGACCGGCCTTCAGCGCCTCAACCTCAGCGGGGTCCTCAACGTTCATCCGGGCCGCATCGCGGTAGAGCGGCTGGGCAAAGTACGTCGCCAGCACCTTGGCGTAGCTGGGATCGTCCACCACAACCTGGCGGCACAGCTCAGCCAGCTTATTCACGATGGCCGGATCCGTTCCCTTGGGGAACTTGACCTCGTACTTCTTGGCCGTGACGACCTTGTCGAAGCCCAGCTCTGTGAAGGTGGGGAAATCAATGCCCGGCACGCGCTCAGCGGACATGATTCCCAGGCACACCAGGTCGCCCTTCTCAATGTAGTCTTTCACGTTCATGAAGTTCGCGGCAAGGATGTCCACCTGCCCGCCCAGCATGGCGGCCAGACGGTCACCGGCAGAGGTGCCCACATCAATATTGTCAAACTGCACGCCGGCCTGACGCTCCAGCATGGTCCCCACGTACTCCGTTGTGGAGCCAAACACCGTAGAGTATCGAACCGTGCCGGGCTTAGACTTGGCTTCAGCCAGCATATCCGCAAGGTTCTTCCACCCGTGGCTGTACTGCTTGTACTCTCCGCCATCGGCGATGGCCACCAGCGCATATGTCTCGTCAATAGCCACAGTACAGCAGTTGGCAAAGTCCTTGGTGTAGCTGAATTCCGCAATGCCGATGGCCTCCTGCACCAGAGACGCGCCCGTGTGGTTAAACAGTACACTGTAGCCGTCCGGGGCCCGGTTCATCACATCCATAGCCGCCACAATGCCGCTGCCGCCCTGCTCATTAATAACAACAAACGTCTGTCCCGTAAGAGCGCTGATTCGCTGGAAGAGCTGACGGCAATAGGTGTCCGTGTCACCGCCCGCTCCATAGGGCAGAATAACGTTGACCGTCCCCTCTGGCCAGTCCGCCGCCGCGCACGCTGTGGCACACATCACAAGAGCCAACATAACTGCAAACACTTTCTTCATCATTGTTTCCTCCTTTTATGATTTTGGGAAAGCTCTGGCTTCCCCATCCTACAAAGTGGGCTTCCTGCCGGGAATTAAAAAATTAATGGTGGAATACGTCGTCAATAATCTCGTAGCCCTTCTCAGCTATGCTCTTCTCAACCCAGGCGCGGTTGGCGGTTCCGTCCCTGGCCGCGATTAACTTCTTCTCGTCCGCGGCCTGGAACTTCTTCGCGTCCTCCAGAATAACCGCCGCGTCCTTCCGGGGGATGGCGATAATGCCGTCCGGGTCAGCCAGGATGATGTCGCCGGGATAGACCGTGATTCCGCCGCAGGCGATGGGGACATTGATCTCACCAGGACCCTCTTTGTAAGGACCGCCGGGGGTCGTTCCCGTGCAGTACACCGGAAAGTCCCACTTGCCGATCTCGTCGATATCACGGATAGGGCCGTCAAGGATGATGCCCGCCACCTTTTTCGTATGATACAGGTAGGCCATCATGACCTCGCCCATCAGCGCGCGGGTGTTGTCCTCCTCGTTGGAGACCACCAGTACATCCCCCGCTGAGCAGTAGTTCAGCGCAGCGTGGAGCGTCAGGTTATCTCCGGCGCGGCACTTCACCGTGTAGGCCGGTCCCACCATCATCTGAGTCTTAGGGCTGCTGACCAGATGGATGCGGGGGTTCATGGCGCAGTTGCGGCTCATCACGTCCGCAGTGTTGGATGCAGGAATGGACCTGAACTGCTCCATAATCACAGGATCCGGCATCTCACGTTTAAGATAAATTCTCTTCCCGACAGATGACATATTCAAGGAGCCTCCTTTTTATTTATACTGCTTCTTTTCCCAAAGGCCGTAGATTGACTCAAAATCCTTCGGGACTATGCCGTGCAGTTCCTCGTTCAACCCAAGCGCTGCGGAATGGGCAAGACGCTCCTTTACAGCGGCCGCGACAATCGGCTCCATCCCCACGTCTTTCATGAGTTCCATGGATTCCCCCACTTCAAACGAACGCCGCTCAGAGTGGATTAAATCCGCGCCTGCCATACGCAGCGCCATGTTCCTGAAGGATTCCTTATCCATGGATCCGGTGATGGAGTCCAGTATCTTGTCCTCAATGCCGCACTTGCGCGCGAAGAGCATCGTCTCAACGATAAGGGCCTCAATACCTTTCATGAAAACGCTGCGTACGAGCTTGATGCGTGACGCCTCACCCACGGGAGTATTATCCGGAGCTTCCTGATCTACAAGACCTATCTTCATGTTAAAGGGGGTCATGAGGTCGTGCCAGCGCCTGCTCCCTTTCCCGGACGCAAGGATGGGAACCTTGTGCCCCATCAGCATGAGAGAACCTAGCATGGCGGAGTCGATGTATTCAGCCCCCACCTTCGCAAAAGCTTCAGCCTGCTTTGTCTTGATGTCGGGAAGGGCCGTCGTGACATCAACGAAAAGCTGGCCTTTTTTCGCGAACGGCAGCAGGCCCTTCGCCGTGGAAGCCGTGAACCGCGCTGGGACAGCTATCACCACAACGTCGCTGTTTTCGACAAGTTCCTTTGCAGAGAAAACCGCCGTAATTTCAGCGTCCTCGCAGCGCTTCAGCACCGTGTCACGATAGGGACCCTCCTTGTCCAGGGCCACGTCATAGGCACGGATGACCTCAAACCCCTCTCCGCGGAGCCCCTTGCCCATGTTGTAGGCTGCCTCGCCAAATCCGATGAAACCTAACGGAAACTGATGTATGATAATCTCCTCCTTCCCCCCGGATTAAAGCTCAGGGGGAAAAGACCCCCTGAAACCCCCGGTGGGCTTCCTGCCGCCAGTAAGACAGACATGTTAAAGTTGTATCTGAAGTTGCCCCTGAAGTTGTATCTGATATGAGGCATTATATACTGAGAAAGCAGACAATGTAAAACTATGTTTTTTTGTTAAATCGACAAAATTTATTTGTGATGGAGGGAACACTGTGGACCTGAACAGTCTTTATTATTTCATCGAGACCGCTAAAGAACTGAATATCACACAGACAGCCAAGCGGCTCAACATGACCCAGCAAACCCTGAGCAACCACATAGCAAGGCTTGAGGAGTATTACGAGGCAAAGCTCTTTTACCGGCATCCAAAATTGCAGCTCACCCATGCTGGAAAAGAGGTTCTGAGTTTTGCCCATCAACTTCAGCAGGAGGAGGCGAACCTCAAAGCTGTCCTGGTGGATACGGTGCGGAGCGACGTCGGAGAGATCTCACTCAGCGCCAGTTCACCGCGTTTTAATTATTACCTGCCGGACGTGCTGAAGCGTTTTTCAGGCCGCTATCCCAATGTGACTATTGACCTTATCGACAGGACAAGCGATGCTTCTGAGAAGCTGGTGCAGAAAAACCAGGTGGACTTTGCTGTGACCGTGGACACCGACGCAAAGAGATTGGGGCTCAACGTAAAGTCCACTCACCCTGACCCCGTCTACTTCTGTGTCTCAGACAGGCTGTTGTATAAATATTACGGCGAGAGCATACAAGCTTTGAAGGAAAAATCCGTAAACGGCGCCGATCTTGCGGACTTTGCCATGATACCGTACCTCATCGTAACAGCGCAGGGACGCATGGGCAAGCGTATCGACGAGTGTTTCAGCGAGGCTGGATACACCCCCCGCGTCTATCTTAAGGCAACATACACGACCATTATGGGGCCGCTGTGCAACGCGGCGCTGGCGGGATGTTTTACATCCCATATGAACCTGAGCCGGTGGAAGGCGCAAATCGACGCCGACGTGAACATCTTTCCTCTGCTCCGCCACGGCAAGCCTCTGTCCCTTGAGCTATGCGTCATCTATAACAAGCAGCGTTACCTCAACCACCACTGCCGCTTCTTCCTTGACCTGCTGGACGAACAGTTCTCCACCATCGAGGAGGAGAAGCTGACACACATCAATATATAACAAGGCCCGCCCCCCGGATTAAAGCTCAGGGTCCTCCCCTGCCCCCCCGGCGGGCTTCCTGCCGCCCCGCAGAGCGGGTCTCCCAGCGGCCCGCAGAGCGGGTTTCCCAGCGGCCCGCAAAGCGGGTTTCCCAGCGGCCCGCAAAGCGGGTTTCCCAGCGGCCCGCAAAGCGGGCTTCCCAGCTGCCCGCAAAGCGGGCTTCCCAGCGGCCCGCAAAGCGGGCTTCCCAGCGGGAAAAGCCCCCCCGAGCTTTAGTCCAAAAAATCCTCACGCATGGGG
>JAILIX010000080.1 GCA_024695065.1 Fretibacterium sp.
TGACTACACCCTGACCGACACGTTCATGGGCTTCCACTGCGGCAACACGCCGTCGTGCAAGATGTGTGCCGACCGGGCGGTTAAATTCCAGCTCATTCAGCACCGTCTGCTTGAACCCCAGGGGAGCGATCCCGATTTCACGCGGGGGACGCTGGAAGGGGATATCGCGGCGGGAGATATCACGTTCTACCGGCTTCAGTGCGACAGCCAGGGCCAGCTGCGGGCGTATATCGCGCAGGGCGAGGTGCTTCCGGTGGCGTCCAAAAGCTTTGGCGGCATCGGTGTTTTTGCCATTCACGAGATGGGGCGTTTTTACCGTCATGTCCTGATTCAGAAGCGCTATCCGCATCACGGCGCGGTGGCCTTTGGGCACTATGGAAAAGTTCTGTTTGAGGTGTTCAAGTTCCTCGGCGTCTGCGATATCGCGTACAACCAGCCCAAGTCCCTGCCGTACCCGACCGAAAACCCCTGGGCCTGAGACCGCAGACGGGCGCAGGGCCGGAGAAATCAGAGATGATTCCGGCAGCGGAAGCGGGATTGTGATTTAAGCAGTTATAGGCAGTTCCAGGACTGAAAGAAGAGGGGTTATCGCAGATACGCGATAACCCCTGTATAGTCAGCAGAGTGAGCACAAAACGGGAGGAAAGCTATCTCCTCCCATCGTCCGATCAGCGGGACGGACCGAAGCACTGAGACCCTTTCTCATCAGGTGAAAGCATGTCATTGGCGCTGCGAGGACGTTTTGAAGGACAGCAACCCTCAATATAGCTGAAGACTGACTCTTTCACTTCTTGTCAGGGGCTCCTCCCCCGGCCTTCAGCAGGACAAAGCCCTCCGGCGCACTCAGGAGGGCCTTGCTTTGCTGCAGAATCTCATACCGTCAGCCTCATCGTGTTGAACCCCTGATACTTCCTGTAGAGAAACTGGTGAACATAGGTTTTGGCGGCATGAAGCCCAAGAACGCGGAAGTCCATGCTTTCCGGCTGCTGCGGAAGGGGGGGCAGGTCCTTTCCGGATAACCGGAAGGGATCCAGCTCTTTCCCGTTGTTGCGCAGATGGAGCTTAAAGGTCCCGTCCTCACGGGCAATAAGAGTAAGCTGCGTCAGGGGGGCAGCCCTGTTTTCCCGTTCCGCGGCATCGCCTGTGACTCCGCAGATGTCCTCAACGGCCATACGCAGGGCATAGAGTTTTTTGTTGCCGGCCCCCCAGGAGTCCGCGAAAGCATCGATAGCGTTGAGCTGCTCTGCCAGCAGATCCGGAGTATTTACAAAGGAGGTGCAGAACACCCTCTCCGCCTCCACATTCCTGTTTTCCCCTTTCCGGCGTTTGTAAAGGTAAAGAATCACCAATGTGAGGATCTCCGACAGCGGATACACCAGCCAGAAGGCGTGATAACCAAACATGGAAAGGCCGAAAACCAGCGGAAGGCTGATTCCCGGCCGGCGCAGGAACACCACCAGGAATGCTCCTTTTTCGTCCTCCTCGGACTGCAGATAATTTTGCATAAGCAGGGAGCATCCCATGAAGATGGACCCGATGCAGAATATACGGGCCGCGTAATAGGCCATGGAGGTATCTGAGATGCCTTCCATGCCAAAGAGCAGGTCCAGAATCTGGGGGTAAAGCACCACCAGAACAGTGGACACAGCGCCCCAAAACAGAGAATAGGCCAGGGCATAGAGTAACGTCCTGTGCAGTTCGCAGTAGTTGCATTCGGAAAAGAAGGTGGAGAACAGAGGCTGGGAGGTCTTGCCTATAAATTCATAAAGGAATATGAAGAGCAGGGACAGGTTCTCAACGATATTGAACACCGCCACGCCCTCCGTCCCCGCAATATCCATCAGCAGATGGATGGCAGCGAGGGTGAACAGGGCGTCAAAGATATACTCGGAGGAGGTGGCGAATCCCAGCCGCAGAGGTTTAATGGCCACCCGGAGGGAGCCGGCGCGTGCGCGGAACGAAAGTTCTCCGTTCCGGCGAAACAGGATATAGGTGATGGAAAAGACCACCGCGCAAAAATTGGAAAAGAAAAAGCCGAAGCCGCAGCCCGCAACGCCCCAATCGAAGACGAGAAGCAGCAGCGCACTGACCGCCAGGTTCAATATGCCGCTGGCGCTCTGGATTATAACGGAAAGCATATCGGCGTCGTCATTCCTGAGATAGGCGGTGAGGACCCCCATCAGGATTTCAAAGGGGATGCCCAGCAGGATATAAAACTGATAGCTCTTTGCCATATCGTAAACCACGCCGTCCTCCGGCGAAGCCCCAAGCAGGACAAGCAGGCCGTCCTGAAAAAGAAGCCCGCCCGCCGCGATCGCAAAGCCTGTCAGTGCGGAGATGCGCAGAAAAAGTGTGAAGATTCCCAGCGCCTCCTCCTTTTTCCCCTCGTGCATGAGATTGCCGTAAACGATGGCGCCGCCCGTGGAAAGGCCGAACATAAAAAAGCTGGCAAGGAGAAAAAGCGGAGAGATGAAGCCAATGGCGGCCAGTCCGGTCACGCCGAGAGCATGACCCGACAGAATCGCGTCCCCCATGGCTGCCAGTGCAAGACCAACCGCTGCAAGCGGCGACGCCATCACAGAACTCGCAAACATCTTCCGGGTGAAGTAAGCGCTGCTGCAGGTCTTAATCAAAGCCATGTCCCCTCCGAGATCATCCTGACTATCTCAGATATCTTTCTGCCGCCGGTCAGGGCGTGAATGACTCCGGCGTAGTTTTTCAAAAAGCGGCTGACGAACTCGTCGCTGTATTCCAGCGTGTTGTAGGTCAGGTTCAGATAAAAATCGTCGCTGCGCCGATGAAGGAAGAAGTCAAAGTCCTCCTCCTCGAAGTCCTCAATCTCCTCATAGCGGGCCTTGCCTCCGCAGAAATCGAAATCCCCGTCAATGTCCTCCCCCTGATAGGCGAAAGCGGCTATCACGGGAACGGGGGCACCCTCGTAAAGAGCATGGCGGCGGCAGAGGAGGATATTTTCCTGGGTCTCCCGGACAAAACGCTCCGCTGTCATATCCTCCTGCCATCGGACGCAGAGAGGATAGTGGCGGTAGATGGCCCCCATCGTGCGCTCATAGCGTATATCGTCCCGGCCGTTGTACGTTGTCAGGGTGGCGGCTCCCTTTTCCCCGTTGTTCAGGCTCTGCAGCAGACCGAACGCGGCGGCAAGAAGGCTTCCGTCGGTTACGCCATGCGCTTTTGTGAAGGCGTCTGTCGCCGCCATATTGATATGGAGCGGCACCATGATGTCCTTCGTGGCGTTTTTGCCCATCGGGTCAAGATCGCCGGGAAGTTCGCCGGGATGCTCCGTAAATGAATGGACGAAGTCGCGGTTCCAGCGCTGCTCATTTTTATAGTCCGCGCTGTCAATGGTGTCCTCAATCCTGTCATAATAGTCGAAAATGGTAAATTCCTCCTGTGCGGGGGTTTCTCCGCGGTACGCGGCATGCACGTCCTCGAGAAGTATATTGACGGAATCTCCGTCAGTGATGGGATGAAGGAAATCAAAATAGAACTCCTTGCTCACCCGTCCGTCCGGCTCATGGATGGAGAACAGGCGCGTGACAAACATACGTGTCTCCGGCTTGTTCATGGGCTGGCGGATCTTCGCCTTCAGCGCCTCGTACTCTTTGCGGGAAAGCTCCTCAATAACGGGCTTTACGTTCCTCATGTCTCCGGGCCTCCAGCGCAGCCGGCCGCCCGGCCTGGGGGTCAGGCGGCCATCCATGGCAGGATGAGCCAGGAGCGTCTTTTCAATGGCGTCGGCCAGCCGCCCGAGGTCCGTGTCCGGAGACAGGAACACCGTGGCGTCACAGTGGAGTCCATAACCCTCTTCAAGAGAATTTCCCCAGTTGTAGTGAAGCTCGTGGAGGGGACCGAAGAAATGGGTCTCCCGCTTTGCGCCGGCTGCTTTCTCCCCGCGCTTTGCCAGAAGCCCGGCTATGCCGGCCGGCGTCCGCCCCTCATAGATCAGATTAAAGTTCAGCGCAAGCTCCCGGCACACGGAGAGCAGCCGTATCAGGGCAAGACTGTCGCCTCCGGCCGCGAAGAAATCCTCAGCGGTGCTCACCCTCTCCATGCCAAGGGCTGCGGCAAACCCCTCCACAAGGGCGGCCTCCGTCTCGTTTTTTGGCGCCACGTAAGGGGCGGCGGAGGCATGGAGCTCCGGCACGGGCAGAGCTCTTCTGTCAAGCTTCCCGTTCTGGGTTCGGGGAATTGCCGGAAGTTCCAGGATAGCTGCAGGGACCATATACGGCGGTTTCCGCTCACGGATAAATGCTGCCAGAGCCTCCCTGTCAATGTACCCATCAGAGGTCACGTAGGCCGCGATAAATTTCCCGCCCGACGGATTGTCGCAGGCCACCGCCGCCGCATCCCTGACGGCCGGGAAGTCGCGGACGGCTTCCTCCACCTCGGCAAGTTCCACGCGGAATCCCCGTATCTTCACAAGGCCGTCCCGCCGGCCGTCGTAAACGCCCCTCAGGTTCGGCAGCGGCAGACAGTCAGGCAATTCCCCGTCAAAATGTGTCTTTTTCCATTCATCCTTTGTCATTGTGTTTTTTCTTTTTTTTATTCTTCCAGCATGGCTGTTACGCTGGCTTCCCCGTCCTGCAGGGCACAGGCTATTTTTGCCATAATGGCCGCGAAGTTCCGCATGGCGCCCTCCGTGTAGCGATGATTATCGTAGTCCAGTACAAGAGAATAAGTCCCGTCGTCATGGGAGTTCATCTCGATGTCCAGCGTGTTTTCCGCAGCAGAAATGTCATTGGCCGGCATTTCCTCGATAAACGCCTTCGTCCCGCCGAGTTTGATGACTCCCCGGCGGCCCATACTGCCTTTCTGCAGAATGAAGGTGGCCAGGCCGACCTCCATGCCTTCCTCATAGACTACGTCAAGGCTCTTCCGGTACTGCATGCCCTCCGTTATTTTATTCTCCAGCATGCGCAGAAAGTCCCCGGCCTTCATGTCTTTATCGAAGTTCCACCGTATGGGTAACTGGTTCAGCATAAGCCCCATCAGGCGCCGCTCTGCGGAGGTCATCCTGCCGTTATGCACCCAGCTCAGCAGAGACTCCCTCTGGCCGGAGGATTTGGCAAGCGCCAGCATGGCCGCGGCGATGAAGAAGGTGTTTTCCGTGAAGTCCCTGCCGCGGAAAAATCCCTTTTCGATGTCCGGGAACGGAACTTCCAGCTCGTGCTCCGGTGTGTCGGGCGCGCCCTCCCTGTCCCGCGGGGGCAGATGCCTGGACTCATCGAAGCCTTTAAGCATTTCACGCCAATAGTCATGGCCCTCCCGCAGTTCCTCCTCCGGAATTCCCACCTCATCCAGAATATAAGCGGCATAACTGGCGGGCTGGCGCTTCTCCTTTATTTCCTCACCGCGTATGGCCCGGGTATACCTTTTGTCCATGTCCATCCAGAACAGCAGTGCGATGGCCGTACCGTCCATAATGGCATGATAGAAATCCACATAGAGATATTTGGCTGAGGCTGTCTTCATCAGATAGATCCGGTACAGGGGATGGTCGATCAGCTCATAGGGCAGTTTGACCTCCTGCTTGCGCTTTTCAAACGCTTCGTCGGACAGGGTCTCAACGTAGACCTTGGCCACATCACCGTCAAAGCGCTGGCAAATGTCCCCTGTGTCAGGATGCAGCACCAGACGGCAGCGGAAAATATCGTAGGACGCCAGCAGACTGTTGATTGCCTCCGCCAGCTTCTCCATGTCAACGGCGGGATCCAGCCTTAGCAGGGCTCCGGTGTTCATCATGGTGGACTCCGCCATCTGGAAATGGGTGTCCACCATCCAGCGCTGCACCGGACGCAGCGGGTAGAATCGCGCAGAGGATTCCTCACCGCCGCGCTCAACGATGGTGACGATATTGTCGTAGCGCGTGGCCCTGAAGACCCCCATCACGTCCTCCCTGGGATAGAGAATCTTTATCTCTCCGCCCTGACGGGCCATCGTCTGCTTCGCAAGGAAGAGGGAGCGGAGCCCGGCGGAGGCGATATATTCCACCCCGGAAAAATCCAGCAGAGCCTCCTTCATGCCCTCCGCAGCCTTCTCAAAGGCCGTGTCGAATTCCTTCGCCTCCAGCACGCTTATCTTGCCCTCGAGTTCCAGAGTCAGCGAAGATCCGTTCTTCTTCTCTGTGATTTTGAGTGCCATAGATGCTCCCTCACTTTCCAAAATATTGCAGCCCCAGCATGGTGATGTCATCGGATTGTTCTGCCTGACCCGTATGCCGCCGGATGCTTTCCATCATTCCCCGCAGGAGTTCCTCGACCGGCACAGCCTGCGGCACAGCGTTCAGCAAATCCCTGACGCGTGGTTCCATCAACAGCTTCCCCGCCTCGTTCATCGCCTCGGAAACACCGTCCGTATAGAGAAAGAGCGTGTCCCCCTGAGACAGTGTGATGCTTTGCCGCTTATAGGGGAACTCCGTGAGTCCCAGTATGCAGCCCTTCTGCATGGGCAGAAAATCATAGCGTCCCCCGTGCCGCCAGAGGGGCGGGCAGTGCCCTCCGTCTGCGTAGTCAAAGCGCCCGCTGCGCAGATCGAGAATGCCTGTGAATACCGTTACGAACATGGCAGCCTCGTTGCTGGCGCAAAGCTCTCTGTTGGCGCGGCTCAGAACGTGGGCCAGATCGCCGGACGCCCCTGCCGCAAGGACGCTGTTTTTAAGAATCGACTGGGCCTTTGCCATGAAAAGGGCTGCCGGTATCCCTTTGCCCGACACGTCGGCAATGGTGACAACCAGATGATCAGCATCCGGCATGTAGAAATCGTAAAAATCACCGCCGATGTCTTTTGCCGCCTCCATCATGGCATAAAGGCCGAACTCCTTCCGCCTGGGGAACACGCGGGGCAGCATATCCTCCTGTATCCTGGCTGCCACGGCAAGCTCCGTACGGACATGTTCCTCTTTCGCCGCGGCCGCGGCAAGATTATCCGTGTATTTCTTCAGGTCATCCGCCATTTTGTTGAAACAGTCCGCCAGGTACTCTGTCTCGTCCCCCGTGGCGAGATTAAGTTTCATGTCGAAATTCCCTGCCGCAATCTCCTTTGCGCCGGAGGCCAGTGTGCGGATTGGGCGGGTAACGCGTCCCGCCATGAGTCCGCCGCCGTAGAGGACCAGAAGCAGGACCGGGATCATAGCCAGCCCGGCTTTTGCAGCGGTATCGGAGAATATCTGGCGCAGCGCGGCGCCAAACACGCTCATTCTCTTCCGGACTTCACCCTCTGTTTGCTTCACCGGAGCCAGAACCTCATCAGCCTCCATGACGCTTCCAAAGCTCCAGCCTGTGGATTTCATGGGCGCGAAGGCAAGATATAATATATCTTCTGCGTTCTCGTCCGGACGCACCGATACGACACCGCTTCCCCCGGCCGTCATGCACCTGGCGGCCTCGGCGACATCAGGCGTCTTTGCTCCGAGAAGGCTGGGGGCATCCAGATTGGCCGCCAGTATGTCCTGCGATTGTGATGAAAAAACCACGTGCCCTTCTCTGTCAAGGACGAAACTGACCCCCGTTTCCCCAATGGCTGAATCCGCCACGAACTTGTAGATATCCTCCGTGGAATGCCCGATGCCCACTACGCCGGCAACGCCGTTCCTGTCATAGTAAGGCATGACGCAGGACACATCCGGAAGGCCTTCCGTGTTTTTGTGAAGGGTGGAGAAAACGGGCCTTTCCGCGCTCAGCCCCAGCTGGTACCAGAAGCGGTCCCGCGGATCGTAGGAGGATAAAAACTCCTCACGCGCCTCTTTTGATTTAAAAATACCATAGGCCCCGCCCTGTTCAGTGCTGATATCCAGCCCCAGGACATAGCCGTTTTTCGAGCCGGCATAAAACGATGTGCTGTAGCCGCCGTAGGATTTGCTCATGAAAACCAGTACGTCGGCAAAATTTCCTGCCAGCCCGACCTCGGACCGCAGAGCCTCGTTCATGTCCGTGCTGAGGAGCCTGGGGCTGTAATGGATATAGGGTGTTCCGAAGGGGATATTGACTTCATGCCGTACGTCGGGAAGAAAACGGGGTAAGAATAAATCCGGAGAGCAAAGGATGCGGGTCATAGCATCGGCCATATACTCTACGTCCTCGCCTATAATGTGAAGCTCCCTGTCTATATGCTGGGCCCTGACCTCAGTGACCTCCTGAAGCCGCCTCTTGGCGGCATATTCAGCGAAGTTCCCCATGGAATGCGCCAGGAAATCCCCAAAGGTATCTCCCTGCCTCGACATGGAGTCACGGACGGTCAGAGCGCCGTAAAAGGTCGTGGCTCCAACGGCCAGGAACGTGCCAACCACTCCAAGAATCAGGAGACGTAGTACCCGCCGCCGGATTGAAAACCTCATAATCAACTACATCCCTCATGCAGTGCACAATCTTTATAACTGAAACTCCCCACCATGAAAAACTGTGTTTATTTTAACACAGGACAAGGCCGGACAGAATCTTTAATGAGATTCCCTCCGCATATTCCGGCATATCCTGACGAGGCTTTCCCCGGTCTTCCTGCCTGTGTCCTTATCGCGGTCTTTGTGTCCGCGGATATTGAATAGTTGTCAGTCCACAGCAGCGAAAAAGGCCTCTGTGTCAACATGGATGATCTGCCGGGCCGTCGGGACCGGAGCACCTCGCCTTAAGGCTGGTTCCAAAGTCCCTTTTGGGCTTCTCCTGCCTCTCACTGAAATTTGATGAACATATCTGAACAGCGCACGTTGGGCCGGATAGTCATCGTCTGGGCGCAGCTGTCCGGCAGCCGCCGTTTTGGAGGGATGACCGTCCGTTTAAACATTTTTTTTCAGCACTTGCTGCAGCCGCAGTGTTCTTCTCTGACTGTTTTTTTACGGCTCTGGGGGCTTCCCTGCCGGTATCCTCAACGGAAGCATTTGCTGTATTTTCCCCCTGAGAGAGCAATGTGCTGTGGGGGATCCCCATAACCTTAGCTATCCCAATAATTTGGGTCAGTCCCGGATTGAGGTTTATTTTTTCATGCCCCCGCTTTGAGAGTGTTGCGCGGCCGGTCCCGGTCTGCTTCGCAAAAGCTGTCTGGGTGAGTTTGTTCCGCTTCCTGAATTCCCTGATCTTCCCGCCCCGTCCTTTTGCGGTAAACATCGGGCTCACTCCTGTCCGTAAGGGATGATGAGGAATTACAATCATTTTGTATCTGATATTTTTTTGTGCCTGAATTTACAATTCTGAGATATAATTAAAGTAATCTTACAGTAATCTGCCTCTGAGAAGTTTGGGGGGCTTTCCCCCCTGCGTTTGAAATTGAGATGATGTGCGGTGGGAGAAGCCGTATTGTGCGCCCCCAGGCGGGGAATGGAAGAGGAGCTTTTATAATGAAGCAATTGGGACATCCCCATCTGTTTGTGTGGTTCGCCACGACGGCGCTGATATTGGCTGTCGCGGCAGGAGCGCTGTGGGTGAGGAACGCCGGGCGGATGGATGTGCCTGTGAGTGACGGTTCCCTGCAAAAGGTGCTGGACGCCGGGCAGCTCCTCTTCGGCTTTGACGCGGATTTTCCCCCCATGAGCTTTGATGATGGGAAGGGGGAAATTGTCGGCTTTGACATTGATATGATTCAGGAGTTCTGCAGCCGGCTTGGCGTCAGGTTCATCAAGCGGCCCATCAACTGGAATACCAAGGAAGACGACCTGAACAGCGGGAGGGTGGATTGTATTGGCGGCTTGCTGATCACGCCCGGTCGGGCTGAGAGGATGAATTTGTCGGAGCCCTATGTAAAGGAAGCTTTGATCTTTGTGGTCCCGGGTAGCAGCAGCGCAAGGACGATGCACGACCTCAAGGGCAGAAAGATCGGAGTGCAGTCCGGCTCCAAGCCGCAGGAAGCGCTGAAGGCGCTGGATATTTATAAAGAGATTTCGGTCGTAGAGCTTAAGAATAATCTGGACATCCTTCAGGAACTGAAGCGGGGGACGCTGGATGCAGGGCTCGTGGACTCGGTGGCCGCGTATTATTTCGTAGCCTTAAGCAGCGAACGGTATTTTGTCCTTCCCGAAAGACTGGGCGAAGAGAAATTCGCGATAGGCTTCAGAAAAAACGACAAGGCGCTGCGGGACAGGTTTCAGGAAATCGTCAGTGAGATGAAAGCCGACGGGACGCTTGGCAGGATCTCGGAAAAATGGTTTGAAAGCGACATCACGATAGTCAGGTAATTTTAAGAAGGGGAACTCCGCGATGATGAAGAACAAGACAAAAATCACCGCCTCCGTTTTGCGCGAAATGGCAGTTACCTCACTTGTAATCCTGCTTTTTCTGGGCGTGATTATCGCCTATTACATCATGCTGGCCTCTGAGACAAGGCAGAGGATTGTCAAGAACAGCGAGCTCGTGGCCAGGACAGCGGCACATGAGATCAACTCTTACCTTTCCAACGGCATTCACGCCCTGATTCTGGCATGCCATACGCTGGACAACATGCTTCGTGACGAAAGTCCGCAGGATGAGATACGCAGCTTTCTGGTAAATCAAACCGTTGCCGCCAAGAGAATTACGTCAGGGAACACCACCGGATTATATGGCTACGTCAACGGTGAATATCTCGACGGATCGGGTTGGGTGCCGGAAGCGGATTATATCCCCACAAAACGCCCGTGGTATATCGGCGCGCGGGCAAACAACGGACAGGTTGCCGTTGTTGACCCCTATCTTGATGTGTATACGAACTCGATTATGATCTCGCTTGCCAAAACGCTCTGTGACTTCAAAAGCGTCGCCGCGCTGGATTTCTCCCTGAACCCTCTGCAGGTTTTCATGGAGGGGCTGACCGCCAGGGATGAGGCAGACATGGAGATTGTACTTGACAGGAAGTATCAGGTTCTTGCGCACTCCAGCAGATCAGAGCTGGGCAGAAACTACATGGCTGAGGAGGGCACGTTCGGCCACGCGCTTGTCGATATGCTGCGCTCACATGGCGAGGGATATTTTTCGTTCAGCTTTGGCGGCGCGAACTATATCGTGTATACGGTGCCGGTGATGAACGACTGGCTTTGCCTTTCCATTTTCGACGCGACGTCCGCGTTCCGCCAGTTGAGGAACATACTGATCTTTACGGTCGTGGCGTCGGTCCTGGTCGCCTCCGTGCTGTCCCTTATCATGGGGTACTCCAACAGGAAAGCCCGTCTCGCGCGGGAGCTCAGGCTCAAAGAGAAGGCTGAACGGGCCTCCGCGGCGAGCGAGGCGAAGTCCGCCTTTCTCTCGAACATGTCGCACGAGATTCGCACGCCCATCAACGCCGTGCTGGGCATGAACGAGATGATTCTGCGCGAGAGCGGCAACCGGCAGAGTGTCATCGAGTACGCCAAAAACATTCATACGGCGGGCATCAGGCTGTTGGGCCT
>JAILIX010000071.1 GCA_024695065.1 Fretibacterium sp.
CTGGGGCGGCAGCGTTGAGTACGCCTCCTACGAGGGCGGCGCGGACCTCCTGGCGGACAACCACCTGGACTGCTTCGCGTTCTCCGTAGGCAAGATCGCGTCCATCGTCATGAACATCGAGAGCAAGCTGGACATCGTGCTCCTGCCCGTGGGGCAGGAAGCGCTGGACAAGCTCTCCAACGCTTACGGCACCGTGACCTTCACCGTTGATCCCGGCATCTACAAGGCGGTGCCGGAGGGCGCCGAGCCTGTCAAGGTGGTGGGCGACTACACCTGCATCGTTGCCCGCAAAGATCTGCCGGAGTCCTTGGTGTATGAGCTCAACAAGGCCATCTGGGAGCACAAGGATACGCTCGTCGCGGCGGTCAAGGACGTTGCGGAACTTGACCCTGCTGCGGCCACATCCGACAAGGTCCCGACACATCCTGGTTCCGTGAGTTACTGGAGCAGTTTGAAGTAGCCTGCCCCAAAGAACAATCAGGGAAGGGGGAGCGCCTGCCCCCTTCCTTTTTTCTTTTTCCTTTGATCTTGACTTTTTCCTTTGATCTTGAGGAGATGACAACATGAGAAAGCTAAGCGGCAAAACAGAGGCGTTTGTTTACGCCTATGTTCTCCTGATGGGGATGTTCCACCTCTTCACGGCCGAGTCCGGAAACTATGAGGCCTTTTTGCAGCGCACCATTCACCTGGCGTGGGTGCTGCCTCTGGCCTATGTGCTCTTCCCCATGACAAAGAGCTCACCCAGGGACCATGTCCCCCTCTACGACTGGGCGCTGGCAGCACTGGCGGCCGTGCCGGGCATCTATTCAATGATGAACTACAGCGCCATCACGGAGCGCATCCAGCAGATTGACCCTCTGACCACCGCTCAGCTCGTGTTGGGGACACTGCTGGTGGTCCTTCTGCTGGAGGGAACGCGGCGCATCGTGGGGCTGCCCCTGTCGCTCATCGCGGCGCTGTTCGTGGCCTATATGCTCTACGGCTACAAGCTCCCCGGGCTCCTTCAGGGGTTCCCCTTCTCCTACGGCGAGGTGGTGGAGCAGCTCTTCCTGACGGATGAAGGAATCTTCTCCATGCCCCTGGGGGTCTCGGCGACCTTCGTGATGATCTTCCTCATCTTCGGGGCCTTCCTTGAGAAGAGCGGCGCGGGTGACTGGTTCATGAGCGTGGCTCAGGCTTTCACGGGCACCACGCCCGGCGGCCCGGCTCAGATCGCCGTGGTGAGCTCCGCGCTGTTCGGCTCCATCAGCGGCTCGGCCGTGGCCAACGTCTACGGCACAGGGACCTTCACCATCCCCCTGATGATGAAAATCGGCTATCAGCCGTACTTTGCCGGGGCCGTCGAGGCCGTGGCCAGCTCCGGCGGGCAGATCATGCCGCCCATCATGGGCGCCGGGGCGTTTCTCATGGCGTCTTTCCTTGGGCTTCAGTACCGCGACGTGATGATCGCGGCCATTCTCCCCGCGCTGCTGTACTACGGCGCGCTGTTCCTGATGGTGCGCCTGCGCGCGCTCAAGATGGGGCTGAAGGGGCTGGACCCCTCGGAACTGCCCTCGAAACGCGATGTTCTGAGCCGGTTCTACATGATCGCCCCCATCGTGGGCCTGATTGCCTTCCTGCTCATCGGCTATACCCCCATGAGGGCGGCTTTGCTGGGCATCGGGCTGGCGTGGCTCGTGTCCTTCTTTAACTTCAGGCCGGACACCACCCCCCGGGCAAAAAAGCTTGCCTGCCTGACGGCGTTCATCTCCATTGCGCTGGCAGCGGCCTTCATCATGAAGCCTGAACTGGCGGAGGCTTTCCCTTCCCGCTGGCGCTTCGTCATCATCTGCGTCTACGTGCTCGCAGCCTCGGTTTTCAACCCCGGCATGAACACACGGGAGGTCATCGACGCTGTGGAGAAAGGGGCGCGGGGCATTCCGCTGGTCTGCGTCGCCTGCGCCACGGCGGGCATCGTGCTGGGCGCAGTGGCCCTGACGGGCATTGGCGGCAAATTGGTGGGCTTCGTCATCTCCTTCGCGGGGAACGTGCCGCTGCTGGCGCTGGTGCTGGTGATGCTCATCGCGACGTTCCTGGGCATGGGGCTGCCCACCACGGGGGCCTACATCCTGGCGGCGGCCCTGGGCGCGCCCATCCTGGTGAAGCTGGGCTTCCCGGCCATCGCGGCCCACATGTTCGTGTTCTACTACGCCATTATCTCCAACATCACGCCGCCCGTGGCCCTCGCGGCCTACGCGGCCAGCTCCATCGCGGACGCAAACCCCAACCGGACGGGCTTCCAGGCCATGCAGCTCGGCTTTCTGGCCTATGTCGTGCCCTTCGCCTTCTGCTATGACCCCGGCCTGCTGATGCAGGGAAACGCCATGCAGATCGGCCTTGCTCTGGTCAGCGGCGTGGGGGCGGTGTTCGCCTTCGCAGGGATGTGGATGGGCTATCTGTCCGGACCGCTGAACCTCCTGATGCGCGTGGCACTGTGCGCCTCCGGTGTGCTGTGCCTCACCGTATGGCCGGCCACGACCGTGGCGGGGCTGGCACTGCTTGTCGCGGTGTATGTTCTCTCAAGACGTAAGTGACGGATAGTGACTGACGTAACGCCCGCCCTCTCACGGGGCGGGCGTTTTGCTGCGCTGTGGCGGGGGACAGAGGAGAATGATAAAATGTGGGACAGAGAGGGGGAATTGCGTATGGGGTTGGCAAAAGTCTTTATGAATGAAGGCCATCAGGCGATACAACTCCCGGAGAACTGCCGCTTTGCAGTGGATGAGGTCGTGGCAAATCAGATAGGGAATATTGTGATCCTTGCGCCTAAAACAGATCCATGGAGTGAGATGCTCAATGCCCTGAATATGTGTACCGATGACTTTTTATCTGGCGGCATTCAGGATCTGCCGGCGCAAAAACGAGAGTGTCTATGAGATTTATGCTTGATACAAATATCATTGCGTACGCAAAAAGCAAGCGGCCTGAAAGCGTAGCTGCAAGGCTGCAGCAATACGATCCTCTGGATATTTGCATTTCCGCGATCACAATGGCAGAGCTGGAATATGGCGCAAGCAAGAGTTCCTGGCCTGAAAAAAATCGAGTGTTGTTGATGCTCTTTCTGTCTGAAATTCAGGTCGTTCCTTTTGACGCAAACGCAGCAAGAGAGTACGGCGATATTCGCGCAGACCTGGAGAAGAGAGGCCTGATCATTGGTGGAAATGATATGCTGATCGCCGCACACGCAAAATCGCTGAACCTCACGCTTATTACAAACAACCAGCGAGAGTTTGAGCGGGTCAAAGGGTTAAAACTGGAAAATTGGCTATAGCTGACGTAACGCCCGCCTCCCACTGGGCGGGCGTTTTGCTGCGCTGTGACGGGGGACAGAGGAGAATGATAAAAATATGTACGCTGGTTCTTAAATAGCGGCGCCCATCCAATCCATGATATAATAAATTTATGGAACATTTGTAAATTCCGCAGAAATCGGGGTGAAAATTTTGATGCGCCGGGCTATAATCACACAGGGCACAGGGCACACTCTTCTAACCTCCTCAACTTCTTCAAGAAAAACCGCGCGCCGCGGTTTTGCCGGCGTGCGTTTACATATCAGCCTGAAATAACCGTCCATTGATTCGGAGGCCGCGGGGCACCGGGTCGATGGACGGTTTTCTGTATTCTGCGGACAGGGGGAATGTCGTGACGGTTTCTGTTCCTTTTTGCGCGTTGTGATTCGGAGGACTTTTTATTTTTGAGGAGGTTGTGAAAATGTTAAGGAAGCGTTTATGGACGGCGCTGCTGGCGCTGATGGCCGTGGCGTGGGCCGCGAATGCCTGGGCGGTCACGATTAACTCAGCGACTTTCCCGGACGCAGTTTTCCGCGCCTATCTGCTCGACAAATTCAATGTAAGCGAGGGGACTACGCTGACTGACGAGCAGGTCAGCGAGACCACGGAAATAGACGTCGCCGGGAAGGGCATCGCATCGCTCGAGGGTATCAAAAACTTCACCTCGCTGACGACGCTGGACTGCTCCAGCAACGCGCTGATCTCGCTGGACATGAGCAGCTGCTCCAGCCTGAATACGCTGAACTGCTCCGACAACACGCTGGTCTCGCTGGAGATGAGCGGCTGCTCCAGCCTGCACACGCTGAACTGCTCCGGCAACGCGCTTGTCTCGCTGGACGTGAGCGGCTGCCCCGCGCTGGGGATTCTGTCCATCAACAACAGCAGCCAGCTGCTTTCTCTGGACGTGAGCTCCTGCTCCAGTTTGTACACTCTGGAGTCTTCCGGCAATGAAAAGATGA
>JAILIX010000109.1 GCA_024695065.1 Fretibacterium sp.
TTGAGCCATGCGGGGAGGTGACGCGATGATTTACGCGGGAATAACGGTTGGTCCCATCGTGGGGACGCTGTCGATGACCTCGACCCCCGCCGGGCTCTGGGCGGCCAGCTACTTTTTCTCCTCCCTTGTGAGAGACATCTGCGAGGCGCTGCAGGCCCGGGAGGCGGCGGTGCTGACACTGCCGGAGGGGTTTCAGGTCCGGGAGCACCGGGATGAGTACAGGGGCATCGGGCGGTATCACGACCGGGTGTACTTCATGATGGACAGGGAGACCGCGGAGGTGGAGGCGCAGCTCCAAGGCGCCCGGGACGAGGCGGTCCGCCGGTCCGCGGAGGCACTGGGCACGGCCCTGCGGAAATCCGCCGACGAGGCGGAGGCCTTCCTGAAGAAATATCTCCAGATTCACTACGTCATCGTGCCGGAGGAGGAGACGAAGGCCAAGGGGCTGGCGAAAACGCTGGCTGACGCCCTGGACGCCATGGAGCTGGCGGAGCATGCCCAGGGCAGGCAGGCGGCAAACCTGTTCTTGGATTTCCTGCGGGACGAGTCCAACGACTGCCTGAAGAATTACCCGCCGCTGGTTGACGCGGTAAAGGCAGGGGATTTTGCGCTGGCCCGCGGGGACGAAGGCGACATATCGCTGACGGATCTGCCCCGGATTGCCAGAGGGGACCTGATTCCGTCGGACGCGGAGCGGACCCGGCGGGGCAAGACAGGCAAATATTTCGCCATCGTGCAGGGCGACGGGGACAACATGGGCCAGCTGCTGGCCACCTCCGACGGCATGGAGGAAAAGGAGCGCATTCAGCAGTTCTCCACGCTTTGCATGGACTATACGGCAACCGCCCTGCGGCAGGTGCAGCGGTTTGGCGGCGCCATGATCTACGCGGGCGGCGATGACCTGCTGTTCCTGGCGCCGGTGATTGGCGCCGGCGGCAAGACCGTCTGGGAGCTTTGCCGCGAGCTGGACGGCACCTTCAGGAACGCCTTCGCGGCCTCGGCGTTTTCAAAGCAGGCGCTGCCGGTGCGGCCCTCCATGTCCTTCGGCGTCTCCATCGAATATGTGAAATATCCGCTCTATGAGGCCTTCGCGGACGCCCAGACCCGTCTGTTCGGGGACGCCAAGAGGCCCTTTGACGACAAGGACTTCACCGGTCTTCCCTTTACGGAAAAGGAACGGAAAAACAACCTCGCGGTGCGGGTCCTGAAGCACAGCGGGCAGGCGTCGGGCTTCATCGCCTCCCTCCAGAGCGAGACGCTGACGGAGTTCTTCGCGCTGCTGGACGCCTTCTTCAAGAACGACGGAAAGGGCACCGACAAGGCGAATCAGGCCATGCATTCCGTCCTGTACCATGTCGAAAATGAAAAGGCCCTGTTTGCCGCGGCCATGGATGACCCCAATGCCGGGCAGACGCTGGGGTACACCTTCAGGAACGCCTTCGACAACGCGGGCCAGGTACTGGCCCGGGAGCAGAACGAGGCGGTGGCCCGGCTGGCGGCGGCCATCGTGAAGGACTATAAGGATTATCGCGTCCGGCAGATTGGCGAGGAGGACGCGTCGTACAGCAGGCTGTACACGCTGACCGCCATGCTGCGCGTGGCGAAGCTGCTGGCGGAAGGGGGGAAGGCTCGTGAGTGAAAAGGAATACTTCTGCACGCTGACACCGGTGGGTGAATACTTCCTCGGCGGCGAGCGGACATTTGCCTTTGGTGAGAACGAGGCGGGAAACAGTAAGAAGACCGACTACTTCATCGAATCGGAAAATATACCCAGCCAGGCTACCGTGTTTGGTACCCTGCGCTTCCTGATGCTGAAGAAGGCGGGCCTCCTGAGCGACGGCTACGCCGACGAGAGCCGGCGGGAGAAGCAGGCGGCGCTGGTGGGCGCCGAGGGGTTTGCCGTCGGCTGCGGAGAGCGCACCTACGGCAGCCTCCACAGCCTGGGCCCGGTGTTCCTCCTTCACGGTGAGAAACGGCTCGTCCGGGCGCCCATGAATCACAGGCTCCCCACGAAGGAGGAGCGCCAGGCGGCAGAAAAGGCGGGCAGGACGCCCTGCTATGAGCCCTTTGTCATGAAGCCCCAGGCCGGGCGGACCGACCTGGGCGCGGAGGCGCTGCTGCCGGAGCGGTACGACGCGAAGGAAGGACTCTTCAGCGGCTTCCTGTGCCTGGACGACGCCACCAGTCCCCTGACGGCTGACTGGGACATCTTCGCGGGGCAGGAGCATACGCGTATTGCCAAGTGGCAGGACGACGACGCCTTCTTCAAGAAGGTCTGCAAGCACTTCACCGACAGCGCCATCCGCTTTGCCTTCTACTGCACCGCGGAGGAAGGGACCCTGCCTGACGAGGAAACCGTCTATCTGGGGCAGGATAAATCCACCTTCCGCTTCACCTGTCGGGAGGCCGACCCAGAGACGACCGGCACCATGGAAACCCTGCGGGCCCAGCTGGAGAAGCTCCCCGGGACATCGGGCGCCTCGGTCTTTTACGCCCTCAGCGACACCTACATGGACATCGACGAAGCCGCGGGCGACATTCTGGCGTACGCCGTCGTCCAAAAGCGCCCCTTCCGCACCATGGAGACCCTGCGCGGCGCGGCGAACTTCCGGGACAGCCGCCGGAAGAGCGCCCTTTACCAGATGGTCCGCGCGGGCAGCGTCTTCTACGTGCGCCCCGGAAAAGAGGAGGCCTTTGCCGCCCTGGTGAAAAACACGGCCATGGAGCGGGTCGGCTTTAATTCTGTACAGCAGTTGGGAGGAAAATAAATATGAAGAATAAATTCTACATGGTCAAGTGCGTGACGAATCTCCACATGGGCAGCGGCGACATCAACTTCAGCATCATCGACAACGAGGTGCAGCGCGACCCGGTGACGGGCCATCCCTCCATGTACTCCTCCGGCATCAAGGGCGCCATGCGGGAGCACTTCGAGGCGAACCCGGAGACGAAGGGGCTGGTGACCTCCATCTTCGGCAGCGCCATTGGTGAGACCAGCGGCGACAAGAAGAAGAGCAGCCCGGGCCGGGTGAAATTCCTTTCCGCCAATCTCCTGCTTCAGCCTGTGCGGTCGGCACTGGGGGCCCTGCCCTACTACCTCGTCACCACGAAAGCCATCCTGCAGGCCTTCGTCACGGAGCTGACAACCATCCGGGGCGAGACAGAGGACGACAAGAAGCTGGCGGCCGCCATCCAGGGGCTGGACGAGCAGAAAGCCTACTCTATGAACACCAACGGCGCCATCCACATCGAGGGCGGCAAATACCCGACCCGGGTGGCGGTCCCCGCGGACATTGCCACGGCCCTGCAGACATATCATGCCGTATCGGCGGATGACCTCAGCAAGCTCCTGATCCTGCCGGACGCGGACTTCCGCAGCGAGAAAATCCATCTGCCCGTCCTGGCCCGCAACCAGCTGGACAACGGCGAAAGCAAGAACCTCTGGTACGAGGAGGTTGTGCCCCACGACGCCGTCTTCTACTTCGCCGTCCTGTCGGATGGCACGGAGCCGGGGGACAAGGCGCTGGAGGATTTCGCGGGCGTGGCGGAAAAGGACCGGCGGCTGTTCCAGTTTGGCGGCAACGCCACCATCGGCTACGGTCTCACTCAGCTCACGGCGTTTTAAGGAGGGCATTATGAATCGTTACGAAATCGAGCGGAACATGAAAAACGCGCGGGACGCCATCAGCAAGGTATTCCAGAAGGACGGCAGCGGCCCCGTGGACAAGATGATGCGCAGCAAGATCTCCGCCTTCGGCGCCATGGTCCTCATGAGCGGCGTGGTCCCCGCCCTCTGCTACTATCGGGACAATGAGGAGAAAATCGTGGACCTGGTGGCGGCCATGTACGACAACCGGGAGCCGGGCATCGCGAACAACTTTGTAAAGGTAATCACGGACCGGATGGACCAGCAGGGCCAGCGGGAGACCCTGACGGAAAACATCATCAACGACTCCGTCAGTCTCAAGCTCGCCTTCAACCTCTTCGATCTGCAGGACATGAAGAAGAAATAATCCGGCGAAGGGAGGGATACCATGACAATTCAATCGAAAAATCTCCACTACGCCTTCAACGTGGAGTATTTTACCGAGGCACTGACCTGTGGGGGCACAGAGGCCAAGCCCCTGAACGATGCCATCCTCTGGATCGCCAACCGGGAGGAGCAGGCCCATATCCTCCAGAGCGGCCGGGCGGCGGTGGCGGCGCTGAAGGACCTTCCGGACATGAAGCAGATGAGCTTCCGGGTGGGCTATCCCGGCCTCATGATGGGGACGGGCTATCCCCACGAGGCGGTGACACCGGCAGGAGACGCCCTTACCGGCGACATCCAGATGGGCTTCACCTTCGACTATGTGACCGGCGCCCCCTACTATCCGGGCAGCTCCGTCAAGGGCGTGCTGCGCAGCCTCTTCAGATGTGCATTCCCACCGGAGGGCAGCCGTGTCTCTGGGGAAATGTGCGACGGTTGCCGGGAATACCTGCGGGACCTGCTGACCGGACTGACAGAAAGCCGCCGGGCCGAGGTGGGGGAAATCACCGACAGCGATCTGGAAACCGTGCTCCTCTGGAGCTTTGAGGGCGTAAAGCAAAAAGCCACGAAGGATGTGGAGGAGCAGCGTCTCCCCATGGGCGAGCGGGACATCTTCTATGACGCCTACATCGTCGGCTTTGCCAAGGAAAACCAGCGTGACCTCATGGGGCTGGACAACCTGACCCCCCACATCGATCCGCAGACGGGGGACAACGACCCCACCCGGGAGCCCAAGCCCCTTACCATGCTGCGGGTCATGCCCGAGACCGTCATCACCTTCAGCATGCGGCTCCGGGACGTGCAGCGGGCGGATGGCACCCTGCTTCTCAGCGCCGATGAAAAGAAGGCGCTCTTCCGGACTATCCTGGAGGACCTGGGCATTGGCGCGAAAACCCATGTAGGCTATGGCTCGCTCACCGCCTACGAGAAAACCATCCACGAACCGGGCCATGGCGGAAATCCGCAGGGCGGAGCTCGTCCGAACGCGGCGGCGCAGGCGTCACAGCAACATGAAGCCCCACCGGAGCAGCCGCAGGAAACCGTGCCCCGGGGTGAGGCGCCGGCCTGCAGGCAGTGCGGCAGGCCAGCCGCTTGGGATGATGGCAGGAAGGCCTGGGGACAATACTGCGCCGACTGCTTGGAAATAATCCGCAGGAATCGGGACAACATGACGCCCGAAGAAAAAGAGGCGGAAAAACAGAGGAAAAAGGAAGAAGCCAAACGGAAGAAGGCTGAAAAGCGCAAACAGAACAAATCATAAAGAAAGGAGTCACTAAATGTTCGGCATAGCCATACTTCGGCTCCGGGCAGAAAAGGACGCCGTGCTTCCCCGTGTTCACGGACGGCTGATGCACGGCGCCTTCTTTTCCCTGCTTCGCGAAGTCGATTCCGGCCTTTCGGGGGCCATTCATGCCAATTCCGGTCTAAAACCCTTTACGGTATCGGAGCTTTCGATATGTGAAGATATCGAAAAAGGAAAAGCCCGCAGTGCAGGCGGGCGCGTCCGCGGTCGTGATGCTGTCCGTCATGTCAAGGCGGGGTCCGTATTGGAGCGGAGAGTCACTGCCTTGACGGAGCCCATGGTGCAAGCGGTAAAATCCTTTCCCCACGGCGTGAGATTCCAGGCGGGGGAGTTGCCTTTGTGTATTGAAGAAATAATAATGGATGGCAGAAGGAAGAAAGGCACGGGCGTCATAGAGCCGGAAAAACTGCTGCCTGCGAATGACTGCAGCACATTGCGGCAGATCACCTTTCATTTTCGTTCACCGGTGTCATTCCGCAGGGATAAGGATGATTTTCCCGTGCCAACCCCCGGGCTGATCTTTGCCTCTCTTTCAGACAAATGGCAGGGGGCGGGTCTCAGCCCGCTGGCGGGGAAATCCGTCATCCAGGAGGATGCGGCCGGCCTTTTGCCGACACAATGGCAGGGGCGCACGGTGCGGCATTTTCTTTCCGCCGACCGGGGCGTACTTGCATTCCTCGGGAGCTTCACTTATGAACTTGCTCAATTACAGGGCGGAGCACGGCAAAGCTTTGTGGCACTGGCCCGGTTTGCACCCTATTCGGGCGTGGGAAGACTCTGCGCCCAGGGATTGGGCCAGACCGAGGTGGAGATTGAATGACTGTCAGGCTGGGAGTCTTCCCGGGCGGAGGCTGATCCTT
>JAILIX010000120.1 GCA_024695065.1 Fretibacterium sp.
AACGCGGTGGAGGCTGCGTCCAAGGCAAAGGGAATTAAGGTTCCGATGATTGACGGTTACCGCAACTCCCGCATGACGGAGAAGCTGGCCCTCGCGGAAAAGATGCCCGCGCTGGTGGAGCTCAGCAAGGGCGCGGTCACGAAGGTGACGACGGTCGCCTCCGGGGCGGACGTGGAGAAGGCTCTGTAGACAAAAGGAATTCCGCGGCGCCCGCCTTCACCGGGATGCGGTGCCGCAGTAAATTTTCTCTTGGGATTGCCGAAAATAAGTACCAGGAGGGGATGAACCCATGGAAAACAGGAACAACGCTCAGTATACCTATCAGGCGACGCAGATCTCGACCGCGACGAAGGAGCAGCTTCTTCTGATAACGTATGATATTGGCATCAAGGCGTGCCGCACTGCTGAGGCTGCGCTGGCGGGGGATGACACCAAGAAGGACTTCGGCCTTGCCAACCGTGAGATTATCCGGGCTCAGGAGGTTATCCGCGAGCTTATGGTGACGCTGAACACGGACCGGGGCGGGGAGATGGCAAAGAGCCTTGTTCGCCTTTACGACTATATGTATCAGCTTCTGGTGGACGCGAACATCAAGAAGGAGCCGGACAACGTCCGGACGGTGCGCGGGATGCTGGAGGAACTGAAAGAGACATGGGAAGGGGCCCTTGTTCAGCTTCTTCAGGACTACCAGACGGCTCATCCCGAGGATGAGGACTTCAGGGCGGCTATCTCTGAACTGAAGGGCGAGAAGACTCAGCCCGCCGACAAGCCCCAGCCACAGCTCAAGGTTCAGCCCAGGACCCAGGCCGCCCCTCAGAAGGCCGGGAGTTTCACCCTTGCCGGTTGACCTGCTGAACAGTACAAAGGAGCTGCTTTCACGGGAGCTCGGACTGTGCAAAATGCTGAGGGCGATGATCTCACGTGAGCTTGAGACCATCGTCCTCGATGGCGATATGGATGAGCTTCTGCGCATTCTTCGAAGTAAAGACGATGTCATTGCGCAGTTGCAGCTCCTGGCAGACTCGTGGCAGGACCTTCTGTTTGATATGGGCATTGTTCGGCCTCAGGGGACGGAGGGGTTGGGCAGGGATATCAGGGCGATGTTCCCTGACGACGAAGAGTTGCCCCTCCTTCTGGAGAAAACACGGACTCTTGCGGAGGGGATTATGAAGGCGGAGGAAGAAGCCCAGGCGGAGCTGGAAAAGCACGCAGCGGGCCTTCGCCGTCAGATTACCTCACGCATCCATGGGCGCCGTGTCGCGAACAGCTATGCGAAGATGGGCGGTTCCAGCTTTTGAGACGTTCCCGCAGGCTGTGTCTGGTTCTGGCTTTTACTCTTCTGGTACGTTCCCCGGTCCATGCAGGGGCGGGCAGACAGCCCCGTTCAGCACCGGCTCCTCGTGAGATTGCTTCCGGGGACGCGGACCCCATCACAGATCCCGAACTCAGGAAGGAGATCGAGATTGGCCGGAAGGCGCTGGCGCAAATTGAAGAAAAGTGGCCTCTCACCTCGGACCCGGCGGCCGGTGCGAGGCTGAATATGATTCTGACCCGCCTGGAACCCCACATGGAACGCCGCATGCCTTATGAAATTCGACTGGTCTCCACGGATGTGCAGAACGCCTTTTGCCTGCCGGGAGGCTTTATTTTTTTCACAACAGGCATCCTTGATCTTCTCAGAACAGACTCAGAACTTGCGGCGGTCATGGCCCACGAGATGGTGCACGCAGACCGGAAGCACGGCCTGAAGATAGCGGCCCGGAGCAACAAGGTGACTCTGGCCGCCCTGGCGGTGATGCTGCTGAGCGGCGGGGCATTGGCGCCGGTCGTTCTGGCTCAGGTGGCTCAGGTCGCCATCACAAACGCCTATTCCATTGAACTGGAGGCGGAGGCGGACAGCCGCGGGCTCGACGCGCTCATCGCGTCCGGCTATCCCCCCAGCGGTATGATTACCCTGATGGAGAAGTTTATGAACGAGGAACTGAAGCAGCCCATCCGGGAGTATGGCATTTACATGAACCACCCTGACTCACGCAAACGGCTCCAGATGGCGCTGAAGAAGCTTCAGACCCTCGGCATCCCTGTCCGGCGCAAGGTCCCCCTGGGACTGTTGAGGACGGGTATCCGGGAGGCGGAGGGCCGACTGGAGCTCACGGTGGACGGAGCCGCAGTCTGGGGCGGGAACAACACGCCCGGTGTCCGAACAGCGCTGGAGAAAGTGCGGGGCGTGCTGGACGAAGACCTGCAGATGGAACTGGCGCCCTATGACGTTCACATTGTGGAGAACTCGCTCTGCCTCGGCAACCGGTCTGTGACCGGCCCGATGGAGGGCATGGACAGCCTGGATTCCTTTCGACGGAACCTCCTCAGGGTGCTCGACGCCGCGCGGCGAAAACATCCCACCGCAAAATATTTTCATTGAACTCCTTCAATCTCGACAAGAGATAATAAAATGAGGCGGGCTTTGGCCCGCCTCGCTTTGACTTGTGCTTCTTATCTTTTCCTTTGTGCCAGCAGCGGCAGGGCCAGAAGCAGGACCGCCAGGCCCAGGCCCGTGGCCCTGCATCCGCCGCCGCCACCGCCTCCACCGCCATTCTCATTGCCGGAACCGTCGCCATTATTGCTGCTGCTCTCAGCCTTCTTGCTCATCCACATCGTGCCGGAGATGCCATTGTCTGCCACGCCGTCCGGGACGACCAGAAGCCGCTGGACAAGCTGCGCACCGGTGTTGTTCGTGTCCTGAACATTGGCGAGGTAAGCCGTCAGATGGATGGCGACCCCATTGCTGCTCTTATTGATGGAGAACGCTTCAGTGGTGGCCGCATCCACAGCGCTGACCCCCACCTGGGCAGAACAGAGTGCTGCTCCTGCCTGGGGGGCTGCTCCACCGACCAGAACAGGGACCGATGCCCCGCTGAATGTTTCAAAATCAATCGTCAGTACCTTGCCCAGCTCCTCCGCTGTGGGCGGGGTTGTCACGCTGCGGTTCAGGAGCTCGCTGAGTTCGTCGTACGAGTAAGTCCAGGTGTACTCCATGGGCAGAACTTCGCCCTTTTCCCGACCCGTGACAGCTACATTGACGCCGGGCCTGATATCTCCTGCGCGAGCCGGGCGCGAGTAAAAGTTAACCTCCGAGGCGTTGGTCAGGGTTGTGACCTGACTGGCTGTGGAATTCCACTGTTTTTTGAAGTCGGACTGGAACGCGGAAGCCGTTACAGAGGCCGGGTCAGCGTCCGCGAAAGTCAGAGCCATACCCTGAGCGCTAAGTTCTGTATTGTAGTAGCCCAGCCGCTGCCAGACTCCTGCATGGATGTTCGTATAGCTTGTCTCGTCTGTGACCTCCAGTTCCACAGAATCCTCAAGACCACTGCTTGTGGCTGCGGAAATAGTTGTCTTCCCGAGGTTGCGGATAAAGATGTTGCCGGATGTTTCAGAATCAAAGTAAGCTACGCCTGTGTTGCTGCTCTTCCATGTGACGCTGACGTTGCGGTTGATGACGTTGCCGTGGATGTCGTAGCCATAGGCAAACAGACTGGCAGTCTGGCCCACCTTGCGCAGCGTGTTGGGCAGACCGCTGATTTGGATGTAATAAACACGGCCGCTGTCTTCAGGGTCATCGGACTGGCCTTTGCCGCCCTCCAGCGTGTCATAGGCTCCG
>JAILIX010000008.1 GCA_024695065.1 Fretibacterium sp.
CCTTCTCGTTCTCCCAATCCGCCTTCATGCCGTCGAGCTTCTCGCGCGTTGCCGCGATCTCGCCGCGCAGGGTGCCGAGGCGGTCCTTGGAGGCGTCGTCCTCCTCCTTCATGAGGGCCTGCTCCTCGATCTGCATCTGGGTGAGCTTGCGGTCCTGGGCGTCGATCTCGGCCGGCATGGAATCGAGCTCCATGCGCAGGCGGCTCGCTGCCTCGTCCACGAGGTCGATGGCCTTGTCGGGCAGGAAGCGCTCGGATATGTAGCGATCCGACAGGTCGGCGGCAGAGACGAGCGCCGCGTCGGTAATGCGCACACGGTGGTGCTGCTCGTACTTGTCCTTGAGTCCGCGCAGAATGGAAATGGTGTCCTCCACCGTGGGCTCGCTCACGAGCACCGTCTGGAAGCGGCGCGCCAGGGCCTGGTCCTTCTCCACGTACTTGCGGTACTCGTCGAGCGTCGTGGCGCCGATGGCATGCAGCTCGCCGCGCGCCAGGGCCGGCTTCAGAATGTTGCCCGCGTCCATGGAGCCTTCGGTGGCGCCGGCGCCCACGATGGTGTGCAGCTCGTCGATGAACAGGATGATGCGCCCGTCGCTCTGCTTCACCTCGTTGAGGACAGCCTTCAGACGCTCCTCAAATTCCCCGCGGAACTTTGCCCCCGCCACCAGAGAACCCATATCCAGCGCAAACACCGTCCGGTCCTTCAGGCCCTCCGGCACGTCCCCCCGGACGATACGCTGGGCCAGCCCCTCAACGATGGCTGTTTTGCCCACACCGGGATCACCGATCAGGACAGGGTTGTTCTTCGTCTTGCGGCTCAGAATGCGGATGACCCGACGAACCTCCTCGTCACGGCCGATCACAGGGTCCAGCTTGCCCTCCCGTGCCGCCGCCACAAGGTCACGCCCGTATTTCTCCAGCGCCTCATAGGTGGCCTCCGGATCCGTGCTCTGGACCCGCTGGGCCCCGCGCACCTCCGTCAGCGTTTTGAGGAACCTGTCCTCCGTGATGTTCAGCCGGCCCAGCAGCCGGGCCAGATTCGTGCTGTTCTCCCCCAGCATGGCCAGAAACAGATGCTCCACGGAGATGTACTCGTCCTTCAGACGTTTGGCCCGCTCCTCCGCGTTGGCCAGCAGACGATTCAGCCTCTGGGTCACGTAGACCCGGCCGGGCTCCGCGCCGCTGCCCGTCACCCGCGGAAGCCGGGCCAGCTCGGCCTCCACCTGCTTCTCAAGGGCCTGCGGGTCCGCGTCCATGCGCCGCAGCAGCCGGGGAATCAGCCCCTCGCCGTCCCGAAGCAGCGCCAGCAGCACGTGCTCAACGTCAACCTCCTGATGATTGTATTCCGCCGCGGTGTTCTGCGCCTCGGCCAGAGCCTCCTGGCTCTTTCGCGTCAATTTATTGAAATCCATCATGAATCACTCTCCCCTGTCCAGCGGTCTTATCTTGACCAATAATGACCAAATTATAGATTCCGTTTGAAAGAGGGGCAATACGCTGTTTGTCGTAATTGTGCGGAAGCGGGGATTGGAGCTTGCCAAAAACAGTGCAAGACGGTAGGCTTATTCCTGTTATCTGCTTATCTGGGAGGCGGAGCCATGCTGCTGGTTATGGATGTGGGCAATACCACGACGGTTGTGGGTCTCTTTGAAGGGGAGACCCTGAGGGCGCAATGGCGTCTTACCTCCACGCTTCAGACGTCCGACGAACTGGGGATCCGGCTGCTCTCACTGCTGGGCACGAAGGGCGTCGGCCCGGATGCGGTGGAGGGGGCGGCTTTTGCCAGCGTAGTGCCTATGCTGGACTTCCCCATCCGGGAGTCGCTGTGGAACTTCTTCAACACGGAACCGCTGCAGGTGGATGCCGCCACGGACACGGGCATGGAGGTCCGCTACGGCACGCCCCACGAACTGGGGGCTGACCGTCTGGTGACGGCTGTGGCGGGCCGGGAGAAGTATGGCGCGCCCCTGATTGTGGCGGACTATGGTACGGCGATTACCTTTGACGCAGTCTCGCGGGACGGGGCGTACCTGGGCGGCGCCATCGCGCCGGGGCTGAACTCCGGCATTTCCGCGCTGTTCTCCAAGGCGGCGAAGCTGCCTCAGGTGGGGCTGACCCTGCCCAGGTCCGTCATTGGCCGCAACACGAACGAGTCCATTCAGTCGGGCATTGTTCTGGGCAACGCGGGGCTGACGGACCACATCGTGGGGCTGCTCCGGGCGGAGGTGGGGGCGGAGGCGAAGGTGATTGCCACCGGAGGCCACGCCGGGCTGATGGGCAAAGTTTGCCGGACGATTGACAAGGTGGACCCCTGGCTGATGCTGGACGGCCTGCGGATGATCTACCGCCGCGTCCGGGGCTGAGGGCTGTGCCCATGCCCGGCCCCCTCAGCGCCGGCGGACTGTCTCTGGCCAACCCTCTCTGTCTTGCCCCTATGGCCGGAGTGACCAACGCACCGCTGCGGGAGTTCTTTTCAAACCTCGGTGCGGCCCTCACACACACGGAGATGGTGAGCTGCGCCGGCCTGGTCCGCGGAAACGCAAGGACATCGGGGATGCTTTGGGCCTCGCCTCTGGAGGGGCCTCTCATCCTTCAGCTTTTTTCCCCGGAGGCCGGGACTCTGGCGAGGGGAGCGGCTGCGGCCCTTGAAGGCCGGGAGGAGAACGCTTCCACTGCCGGAGGGAAACGGCCCTGCGGCCTTGGAATCAATATGGCCTGCCCCATGCCCAAGGTGACGAAGCGGGGGGCGGGCTCGGCGCTTCTGGGACGTCCGGCGGAGGCGGCCGCCATGGTTCGCGCCCTGAAAGCCTTTTCCCTGCCGGTGTGGGTGAAAATCCGGCGGCTGGAGGACATGGACAGGACGCTGGAGTTCATTGAGGTGCTGGCGGAGGCTGGGGCGGACAACGTGTGTCTGCACGGCCGGACGGCTGCCCAGCGCTATGAGGGCAGGGCAGACCGGCGTTTTGCCGCAGAGGCGGCCCGCCGTTTCCCCGGGCTCATCAGTGCCAGTGGGGATGTGTTCACGGCGGAGGATGTGGGGGAGTACCTGTCGATGGGCTGTGCTCCTGTGATGCTGGCGAGGGGGGCTCTGAGCAACCCCTGGCTTCTGCCGGAGGCCCTTCAGGTGCTGGGGTACGACGTTCCGCCGGAGAGGCTGTTTCCCACGCCGAAGACGCGGCTTGCAGGGCTGCGCCGGCTGGGGGAGCGGGCGCGGGAGCTGTTGGGGGAACATCAGGCCGTTGTGCTGCTCAAGCGGCTCATGGGCGGAGTCCTGCGGGGAATGCCGGGGGCCGCGGAACTGCGCCGGCGGGCAGGGACAGCCGTGGAACTGGCGGAGGTGCTCCGCGTGTTCTCCACCGCTCTCACAGAGGACGCGCCGGCAGTGTGAGGAAAATCAGGGGGCCGACAGATTTAGCCAGGGCGGGAGCCTGATATCGGGGGCCAGGTCGATGACTTCCTCGCCCAGGGCCTCCTCCAGGCTCTTCCTCAGCGTTTCGTAGTGCCCGCCAGGCCCCTCCTTGAGAACGGGCAGGTCCGTCACCTGAAGGTGCTGCGCCAGGATGGCCATGGTCCCCGTTCTCGGGTTGCTGGCGATGTGGGTGATGCGTGTGCGGACGCAGTTGCCCCACAGGAAGATGTAAAAGTCCTTTCCGGTCTCCCCCTCCCGGAGATTTTCTGTCACAGCCAGGAACTGCCGCCTCAGGGCGCTGTCGCTGTTCAGGAGCTCTCCCGAACGCAGCGCCGCAACGCGGCTGTCCTTGCCCATCCAGCTTCGGTAAACATCGTTCTCGGTGAGGAGTGAAAACCGCCCGTTCTCGACCTCAAAGATTGCCATGCTCTGCACTTTGGCCACGGGGTCCCGGCCGCTGCGGTTCATGGCGGACTGGTTGGACAGCTCCACCCGGCTCAGACGGTCGTAGTAAGCGATGTCTCGGCAGTCCTCCTTGAGCCGGGGCAGGGCGAAGAGGTCATCCAGCATCATGGGCCGGCCGAACAGAAAGCCCTGAGCCTTCTCAAAGCCGATGTCCTTCAGGAGAGTCAGCTGCTCCTCCGTTTCCACTCCTTCAGCCAGAGACTGGACGCCAATCTGCTTGGTCATGGAGAGGTTGGAGCTGAGGATGAAGCGCGTTTTCTCTGAGCGGCCGAAGTCGCTCAGGAACTTCATGTCAAACTTGATTGTGTCAAAGGAGTAGTCCTTCAGGACGTTGAGGGAGGAGTAGCCGCTGCCGAAGTCGTCCATCCACACCTCATAGCCGTTCTGCCGGAACTTTTCGATGCCCAGATTCAGCACGTTCTGGTCCTCGCCATGGACGCTTTCGGTGATCTCGATCTTCAGCATGTTTTTGGGGACACCGTACTGCGCTGCGACGCGCTCCACCTCTCTGAAGATGTCGCACAGCTCAAAGTCCAGCCGCGATAGGTTGATGGAGGTGGGCAGCAGAGGCAGGCCCCTTTCCTTTCTGTCGCGGTACTCGGAGCAGACCTGCTGGAGCGCGCAGATGTCCAGCTTGTGGATGTCGCGGTACTGTTCAAGGGTCGGGATGAAGGCTCCGGGGGGGATGGGGCCAAACTCCGGGTCAAGCCACCGGGTCAGGGCCTCTGTCTCGCAGATTTTTCCCGTCAGGGTGCGGATGATGGGCTGGTAGAGAACCTGAATGTCCCCCTGTTTTATCGCGTTCCCAAGGACATCGATGATGTATTTTTTCTGCTGCTGCTTCTGGCTCAGTTCCTCCCGGTAAACGCAGAAGCTGGCGCAGTTGTTCCTCCGGATGCTGTCGCAGGCCAGTTTGGCCCGGTCGCAGGCGAGGCTGGCGTTGTCCCCCTCCGAGGGGAAGTATATTCCGGCACGCAGCCGGAGCCCCGCCTCCTTGTGCAGACGGCGCAGTGCCTTCTGGGAGGCGTCGATGTTCTCCTCAAGGTTTTCCCATGTGGTGAGCAGGACGAAGTGGTCGTCCGAGAAGCGGGAGATCAGGTCTCCCCGGAATGTGGAGCAGAGGGCTGAGGCCAGCTCCCTCAGGATGTCGCTCCCGCGGGAGAAGCCGAAGGTGTTGTTGTAAACCTTGAAATTGTCGATGTTGAACCACACAATGGCCTGACCGTGAAAATCCCCCGCGAGGCGCGAGTCAGCGCTGAGCAGAAACCGCTGGCGGCTCAGGAGCCCTGTGAGATAGTCCACGTCCGTCGGGTAGTGTTTGTCGCAGAGGTCCACGGCGAACACGAAGAACAGCCCATCGTTCATGGAGCAGCATTGTCCTCCGTGGGAGAGACACACCCCCCCGGAGTTCTGCACAAAACAGCCGAACTCTTCAATGTAGCGGATACGGCCTTTCTTTGTCTGAATTCGGTACTGCATGTAATCAAAGCTGTCTCCGGATTTGATCACCTGATCTGCGATCTGACGCCTGACGCGTTCCAGATCGTCGGGATGAACCAGACCGTGGAAGCTCCCGCCGGTATATTCCATGAACTCCTCAAAATCCGAGCAGTCAAAGAGGTTCATAAAGTTGTCGTTGGCAAAGAGGATTTCCTCCCCGCCTCCCGCTTTGTAGATGAAAAAACCTCCCGGCATGTACTGTGCGTAGTTCAGGAAGTCGTTGCCTTTAAAAATACCGTCAAGGTCCATGGGCTGTGCCCTCCAAAAACTGTTCCCTGCTGACTGCAGGTTATCTCTCGCTCGTTGTACGGGATGGTGCCGCCACGTGCCCCGGTGCCCGGAGCATCTTTTGTAATTTTATCATAAATCCGTCCTGGGACGGGTGCCCCTGAGGGCAAAAAAGGCTTATAATTTAAAAAATATTATCGCCGCTCCGGATAGTCTGCGTGAGATTCCGGGGGCTTCAGGGGAGGTCCCCCTGGATTCGTGAGCCGAAATGGGGTTGTTTTGTTGTTTTTCCTGATAAAGTTTCTGGTGAGATCGCTGTCCTTCCTCGCCGCCCTGACGGTGGCGGCGGCGGCGGGGCTTGTGTGGCTTCCGACGGGCTCTCTGCTGCAGCTTGCCGTCGGACATTTCGGCGGCGAGATGATCCCCCGGGTGAGCGTCGGCACCATCGATGGCTCGGTGTGGGGGGGCTACGTCCTCAGGGACCTGTCCCTCGTTTCCGGGGATGTGACCTTCCTGACCCTGGACCGCGCTGCTGTGAGTCCGGACTGGGATTTGCTCATGGAGGGCAGCCCGTGGCTGAAGGCCGTGGAAGTGGAGGGCTTCAGCGCTGACGTTGCCCGCCTCCAGACGCTGGCGGAGCACTTCGGCAGCAAGGAAGAGGAGGAGAAGGAACCCTCCTCGTTCCAGATCACTCCCCATCCGCTGCAGATCTCCGTCAGGGATATTCATCTCACCGCGCCTCAGGGCGTCTTTGATCTCTTTTCCCTGTACCTTGAGAAGGACGGCAGGCTGACGCTCCGTGCCCGGGTGGAGGATGCCCGGTCGGGCGCCGTGCTGCCTCTGGATGCGGACCTGCAGCTGGGCTTCGCGCCCCTTGAGCTGGTGTCCTCGGACCTCCGGATCGGAAAGGGGCAGATATCCCTGAGTGGAGTGCTGGAGCCCCCCTTTGACTTTCAGGGGAACCTCACTGCCTTTCCTATTGAGACCATCATGGCCTTTGTTCCGGACAGCCCTGTTCAGGCCTCCGGCCGTGTGGACGGGCGCGTTTCCCTGAAGGGGAAGGACGCCTCTGAACTGAGGGCTTCCGGCGTGATCTCCGTGCCCCGGAGCGTCATCAACGATATTCCTCTGAGCTTCCGGCTTCCCTGGACCTGGGACGGACGGACCTTCCTGCTGCAGGAGGCTGCGTTGAAGACAAAGGCTGCGGTGCTGTCCCTGACTGCCTCCGCCGATCTGGAGGCCGGGCGTGTGATGGCCCGGGGGGATGCCAGGAACCTCTCTCTGGGGGAGATTGGCCGCATTGCCGCGCCAAAGGCGGGGCTTGCCGGAGAGGGGGGGCAGATCCACTTTGACGTTTCCGCCGGTCTGGACGGGGACCTGGAGAAAATCGCCGGGGAGTTCCGTGCACGTCTGCCGGAGGTCTCGGCCGCCGGGGTCCGCCTTGTCAGGGGGCTGGACGCCGGTTTTGTGCTGGATCCGGGGAAGGCTCCAAGGCTGTCCTGCTCCGGCGAGGTCTTTGGAGGCAAACTCTTCGGCCGGGCGGCAATGCCCCAGACGGAAAAGGGTGTCCGGCCTGAGGCGGTGTTTTCGCTGGTGAACATTGACCTGGCCACTCTGGGGGCTGCCTTCCCCGCCGCGGCGGAGGCCAGGCCTTCCGGCAGGGTGAGCCTCACCGCCCGGGTTGCCGGGGATCTCTCCGTCACGGGCAGTCTCAGTTCGGAGAAACTCTCAGCTGCCGGGGTCGTCCTCCAAAAACTTGCGGCGGATTTCAGCTATAAGAACGAGGCCGCCTCAGGCCGAGTGACACTGGACCGGTGCCTGGCCTCCGGGCTGACAGTTCATGGTCTGGCGGCCAGACTCAGCTACAGGAACGGCCTTGCCGCGCTGGAGTCCCTGACGGGCAGGCTGGCTCCCAGGGCCCTCATTTCTGCCTCAGGTACGGCGGACGTGAACAGGCAGACGCTGAACTTCCGGGCCGGAATTCAGAACATCAACCCGCGCGACATTCCCCAGCTCAGGGACACGCAGTTCAGGGGAATCTGCAGTCTGGAGGCCACGGCGGAGGGGCCCTTCTCCAGCCCCAGGGCAGCTGTTCGCCTGATGGGGCGGAATAACCGCGTGGCGAATCTGTCCCTGGGCAACCTTGATGTTTCCGTGCAGTACGCGGATAACCGGGTGACGGTCTCAGAGACCCGGATCCGTCTGCCGGGAGGGGGCGTGACGCTGGGCGGCAGCGTTGCTCTGGGCGGGGCGGAGCCGAGCCTGGACGCCTCTGTTTCCGCCGGGAAGCTGAATCTGGCTCAGATATCCCAGGCGCTGGGCCTGAAGACCCCGGTGAGAGGCACGGTGGAGGGGTATGTGAACGTCAAAGGTCCCCTGCACGCGGCGAAGGTTGCGGCGCATCTCCGGGCGGATGACGTGAGGACCGGACAGAGGCCCCCTGCGGGCCGGGGTGAGATCCGCGTGCCCTACGTGGTGCTCGATGCCCGCGGGGACATGGAGCACATCAGGCTGGACAGGCTTGAGGCGAAGGTGGGCGGAGCACTCATCAGCGGGCACGGCAGCTTCACAGCAGGCAAAAAGAGACTGATGGACAGCAGTGTGAACCTTGGCCTCGTCGTGAAGGGGCTGGAACTGCGCCCGCTTCTGATACAATTCATGGACAAACCGCCGGTGCAGGGCGTTCTGGATGGGACTCTGGCCCTGACGGGGACCCTGGCTGAGCCTGCCCTCTCCGCAAAGGTGACGTCGCCTCTGGCCGTCAACAAGATGACGGTGGACTCTCTGGCCCTGAAGGTCACAGCTCCCGCGCCGGAGCATTACAAGCTGAGCGCCAGCGGCAGGATGCAGGACTTTGTCCTTGCTGTGGACGGAGACCTTCAGCGCCGGGGAGGAAAATGGGCCTACAGTGCCGTGACGCGGCCTGTGAATGTGGAAAAGCTTGCCGGCGTCCTGGCGCCTGAGGCAAAGGGCCTTGTGGCCGGGGAGGCAACCGTCAGGGTGAAGGGAGCCGCGCCTGGAACTGCTCCCATTGATATCCGGCTGTCCATGCCGAGGCTGACGGCCATCGGCAAGGTGGTGGTTCAGGACATCTCCGTGCCCGTCAGCGTGCTGCCTGCCTCCGGCAGAATTCATGTGAAGGATGCGCGCGCTGTGCTCTGCGGCGGTGTCATCCGCTCCGGAGTGGATGTCGACCTCACAGAGTCCACCTGGAAGGGCAGTGTCACCCTGAGGAATCTGGACATGGGCAGGCTGGCCGCGCCCTTCCTGCCGGAAGGGGAGCTGGTGGGCTCCGCGGACGCCACCGTGGATATGAAAGGGAGCTTTGGTCTGTTCCCCACATCCTATGCCAGCGGCACTCTCAACACCAGCAGCGGCTATCTGCACAAGATGTCCATGCTGGCGAAGGTGACGCCCACGAAACGGCTGAGTTTTGAGAACATCCGCAGCACCTTCTTCTGGAACGGCAGGGACCTCTTCATCAACCCCGGCACTCAGGTCACCGCCGGACCGGACGAGCCGCTTTACCGCTATTTCTCGGTCAACGGTTCCATGGGCATCCCCGGAAAGGGGCTCAAGCTGCTGTTCAGGGGCCGGTTTGACATGAAGCTGCTGGATCAGTTCCTTGGGGCCATGAAGGGGGCGTTCCAGTACATGACGGGGGCCCTCACCGGCGGCGGCGCGGGAGGTTTTCTGCGCGACGCGGCGGGACGCATCCTGGGGATCAAGAAGCGCGACTATCAGGATGTGTCTTTCACTCTGGCCAACAGCTGGCAGGAGCTGCGCCTTCTGGATCTCAAGACCACCAAGTCCATTCAGGACTTCCTGCCCATCGAACGGCTCAACAGGGAGGAGCAGCAGAAGGACAGCAAGCAGTTCAAGCTGCGCCTCAGGATCCCCACAGGCCCCGGAAGTCAGGACCCGGAGGATACCTCGACGGGCGATCAGTTCAAGGAGCAGCTCATCGACAACCTGTTCAGCATTGGAAGTTAGAGAACAAAACAAAGACGGCGTCCCGGGAGGAACGCCGTCTGTTTTTTCTCTTCGGGGAGAGAACTACGGCCTGAGCCGCTTGTTGATTTCCTCAAACTCCCGCCGCATGGCCTCGCTCTCAAAGGGCTGAAGCTGAGGCATGGAAAGCGCATGGATGGAGTCGAAGAGGGCCAGCCCGGAGTGGATGAGGTTGCGCAGGTCCCCGGAACTCCTCACCGTCCGGTAGGTGTTCTCCGCCAGGTCCCGGTTTCGGCGGAGACCCTGGAGGTTATCCAGAATGCCCTTGCGCTGGGAGTCCAGCAGTTTGACGTAGAGCTGGGCCACCCGCGCCGTCATGGCGTTGGATTCCGCGTTCAGGGCGAAGGATTTCTGCTGCGCCTCCGTGTATCCCTTCTGACGGCTCCGCTTCTGAGCTTCGGCCTGAAGACTCTCCGCCTCCCTGATAAGCTCCGCCAGCCGGGGCTTGTATTCCCCGTCAATCTTCCGCACAAGCTCCTCCTGAGTGTGGATGAGAAGGTCATTCAGCACCAGGTACATCCCGGTGTAACGGCGGCTGATCTCCAGATCGTTCTGGTCGTTCTGCGCCAGAACCTCCAGTTTTTCCACCACGCTCTTCACGTTGGCGAAGACCACGGTATTCCGGAGCAGGTCGTCGCCGGTGACGGAGCTCAGCAGAACGTCAATCTGAGCCTGGTCCAGCTCCAGCCCCATCTCCCGCAGCGCGGCGGCCAGCCGGTCATTCAGGGAGACCAGCGAGGCCTCTTTGTCTTTTATCTCCTGTTCCAGATCCGCCAGACGCTCGTCCACTTTAGCCCGGGTCTTCTTCCAGGGGAGCAGGGAACTCTCCGGTGCCGTGATGCGCTGGTTTCTCAGCCGGTCTGCCTCCTGACGCAGGTCCGACAAGGCTTCGCGAAGGGCCGCCGCCTCGTTCCGCATCTCTCCTGCCCGTCCCTGCACCAGGATTTCCAGTGCCTCATCCAGCAGTTTGTTGATTTTCTTCCCGTTGGAACTCTTATCGTCTCCGAACCAGGCGGAGTCCGGCAGTGTTTCCTGCTCATCGCGCAGATTCAGCGCTTCCGTCAGGGCACCGGTCAGTTTCTCCCAGCTTCCGGCCAGGTAGTCCGGCAGGTTGTCCTGTGAGACGGGGGACACATCCTCCGATTCGCCCCAGGAGAAGAGACCCGTCACCTTATTCCAGCCCCCGGCCAGATAGTCCATCCAGCCTTCCGATTCCCCGGCCGCCGCAGGGTGCGCCAGACAGCAGAGCAGAAGCAGCCCTCCTGTGCAGAACAAAAACCTTCTTTGCCTCGTCATTAAAACCACCCCTTCCCGTTGGGATAAGATTCCGAATAAATAATATACCCTGACGAGGTTTCTTATGGTCCGCCATTAGCCGCAAATTAAAACGGGCAATACGCGCGGCCGGCTAATCCTCCTCTTTCCCGCGCCAGAAAACGCGGATAGGAGACCCCGTGAAGTCCGACAGGGCCCGGAGTTCGTTGCGGACATGGTTCTCGAAGGCGGTGTTCACAATAGAGGGGTCGTTGACGAAGAAAACGAAAGTCGGCGGCTCCACCTCGACCTGGGAACAGTAATAAATGCGGAGCGCGCGTCCCTTCCGGTTGGAGGGGAGACGGTCAAAGGCCAGCACGTCCCGCATCAGGCGGTTGAGCGCATTGGTGGGGATCCGCCGGCGGCGTGCCTCGTGAACGGACATCACCGTGGAGGCGATCTTCTGCACGCCGCGTCCGCTGAGCGCCGAGGTGAACAGCACGGGCGCCCAGCTCAGAAAGGGCATATCGTCCCTTATCCGGCGGGTCAGGGTGTCGCCGGGCCGTTCCTGACCGGTCATGAGGTCCCACTTGTTGACGACGAGGACCAGGCCCTTGCCCTTCTCGATCACATGGGCGGCGATCTTTTTGTCCTGATCCGTGCAGGGGTCAGCCGCGTCCATCAGGAGCAGCGCCACGTCCGATCGGTCCACCGCGGACAGTGTGCGGACAAAGGAGTAGTACTCCAGATTGCGTCCTCCGGAGGCGGATTTCCCGCCAGACCACGCGGCGGGCTTTCTCCCGGCCCGGCGCAGCCCCGCCGTATCGATCAGGCGGAAGCGCTGCCCATCCAGTGTGACGGAAGTGTCAACGGGGTCGCGGGTTGTGCCCGCCACGGGGCTCACCAGCGAGCGTTCCGCGCCCGCCAGCCGGTTCAGCAGGGAGGATTTCCCGACATTGGGCCGGCCCACGATAGCCAGCCTCACGGTGTCCTCTTCCGTTTCTCCCGCAGGGGCCTGAGGCAGCAGGCGGACCAGGAGGTCCAGCAGGTCCTCAAGGTTGCGCCTGTGCAGCGCGCTGATGGGCACAACGTGCTCAAAACCCAGCATGTAAGCTTCCGCAGCGTTATCCTCATGTTTGATGTCATCCAGTTTGTTGACGGCGACGATGACGGGCTTGCGTTCCCCGCCGGAAGAACCGGCCCGGCGCAGAAGCGTGGCCAGCTCCTCGTCAGGAGGGGTGACCCCGGCCTGTCCGTCCAGCACCATCAGAATCACGTCGCACTCGCGGATGGCCGCGTCGACGTGAGCCCGTATCCCCTCGCTGAAGGCCGTGTCCTCGCCAAGGATGCCTCCCGTGTCGATGACGTAGAAGGAACGATCCCTCCACTCCGCCGTACCGTAAAGCCGGTCGCGGGTGACGCCGGGGGTGTCGTCGACAATGGCCTCCCTCCGGCCGATCAGCCGGTTGAAGAGGGAGGACTTCCCCACATTGGGGCGGCCGACGATGGCGACAAGCCCGTAAGGAGTGGCCGCGCAGAGAGTATCCGCAGTCATCACTGTTCGCCTTTCATGTAGCGGGCGAGGTCCTCACCCTTGAGCCCCGCCGAAAGTCCCACAGCCAGCCGCAGGCGTGCCTGATAGGGGGAGAGCATGCCGGCATCGAGCAGACCGAACTCCAAAAGCTGAGAGGCGCTGCCCTCAAAGTCCTCCGCGTCCTGGACGCGGCCGCCGGGGCGGGAGGCCAGCACAATGGGGATCTCCGTGCGGACGAGCTTGCGGATCAGGGGAACCCAGCCTGAGGGCACGTCCCCGTCCCCAAGGCCGGAGATAACCAGCCCATCCAGCTCCTCAAACCGCTTGTCCAGAAGGGCCTTCAGCATGAGGTCTCCATCTCCCAGGGAAGCGTTCAGGATCTCGATGTTCCTTGCCAGCGGGAAGCCCAGACTCAGGACCTGCCGGCGCCGGGGGCTGCGGAGGGGCAGCAGCTCTCCCGATGGCTGAGCGAAGACGGCCAGAGGCGCGTCCGGGAAGGCAAGGATGTTGCGGCGGAAGCTGCATATCTGAAGTACGTCTGCCGGGGAGTAAATGGCGTCCTGAATGCAGAGCAGCGCGCCCTTCCCCGTGCAGAAACCGGACATCACTGCCTGAACGGACTGCTCCAGCCGGATGGACGTCTCGCTGCCGCGGGAGCCGGCGTTGAAGAGGGAGCCCGTAAAGACCAGTGGGGGATTGAGATCCCAGATGAGGTCCGCAAAGTAGGCCAGTTCAGCAATGCCCTCAATCCCGCAGGTGACGATGACCCCTTTAGCCCCATCGTTATTGATGTAGGAGGCGGCCATGCTGATAATTTCGCTGCACATCCTCAGTGTGTAGTTGGAGACGGGCTGAAGGCTCCATTTTTGAAATGTCGTGTGCTCCCGAAATTGATCGGAAAGAAGGGCATTCAGTTCCTCCTCCTTCAGATCCGGCTGCACGGAGGGCATGGCCTGACGCTGGACAACTCTGCCCCCCGCCAGGAGTACCACGACTTTATCTCTGTTCTCCATTGAGTCCTTGACCTTTCCTGTTGTGATTTGAACCGGGACTTTGCCCGGTGGGGCGTCAAAACCCCAGTTCTGTCCCCACGAGAATGACGTGGGTCTCGCGCCCGTGGGTCGGTGCCTCCAGAATCAGCGTCGCCCGGCATATCCGCGAGTCGCTGCGGCAGTCGACACAGTGTCCGGCCTGTGTGCAGGGCAGAGTGCTCCCCAGCCGCAGGGCGTTGGGAATGGCGGCGGCCCGGGCACGGCGGAGCCCATCTTCGAGGTTCGGGGCCAGCTTGTTGAGGCCGATCACAAAAATCAGGACGCCGCATCCCCAGGCCTGAGCGGCGACGCGGTTCCCGTCCCCGTCAATGCTGATGATCTGACCGTCCTGAGTGAGCGCGTTGGCACTGGTGAGAAAGACGTCCGCAGCGTTTTCATCCATGCGGGCCTGCAGCCGCGCCTTCGGGGTGAGAGGCCCCCAGTGCTGATAGACCGTGCAGCCGCGGGACTCCAGCGCCTCTATTGCGCCGATCTCACGCACCGTTACGCTTCCGGGGATGCCCACGGTGGCTCCGTTGGGTATTTTCTCCAGAACAAGTTCCAGCGCTTTTTCCTTCGACCCGGCGTACACGGCGTCGAATCCCCGGCCCTTCAGTGCCTTTACCACGGCGTTCCCCACGGCCTCACCGGCACTTCGGCGCGCAGCTTCAAATATCTCAGACATCGTTTTTCCTCTCTTTTACACACAAAATTCGCTGTCAGCTGTTACCGGATTCTCCGCTGCAGATCCCTGAGCTTGACCTCGATGGTCGGGTTCCGGGGAAGCGTGTTGCGGGCATCAACCAGCACACGGAAAGCCTCGCCCACCGCTCCCTTCCCCTCGAAAGCCGCCACAATCCCCAGCCACGCACGGGGGTCGTCTTTCCGGCGTTCCAGGGCCTGAGAGAAGGTCTCCATAGCCTCATCGTAGCGCCCGTTGTTCAGAGCCGCTGTTCCCAGACGGACCTGTCCCTCATAGGAAAGGGGCAGAACAGGCTCCGCCGGACCGGACTTCCGGGAGGAGGGCGCCGGCTTCTCTGTTGGAGTTGCCGCCGGTTTCTCCGCAGTCTCTGGCTTTTCTGCAGGCTGCGCCGGTTTTTCCGCCGGCTTCTCTGTTGGAGTTGCCGCCGGTTTCTCCGCAGTCTCCGGCCTTTCTGCAGGCTGTGTCGGTTTTTCCGCCGGCTTCTCTGTTGGAGTTACGGCTGGCTTCTCCGCCGTCTCCGGCTTTTCTGCGGGCTGCGCCGGTTTTTCCAGCGGCTTCTCTGTTGGAGTTACGGCTGGCTTCTCCGTCGTCTCCGGCTTTTCCGTCGGGGCGGACCTTTCCTTGGGCTGCACGGAGCCCGTCGCCGGCACGGTCTCCTTTGTTTGGGACGCGGGGGTTTCCGTCGCCGGCGGTGCGGGCGGTTTTTCCGCGGTCACGGAGGCAGCGGCAGGGCGGATGGAGGAGCCGTCCTCAGTCCGTACGTCCGTTTGGGTCTCCGGCAGAACAGAACGGTTCAAATCCCCCCTGCCCGTGAGTTGGCCGATGTTGACCTGAAGGTAATGAAGCACGGTCCAGGCCCCCCCAAGGGTGAATAGGAGGATAGCGCTGAACGCAAGGGTGTGCAGCCAATAGCGGAGGGTGGGTGCCGGTTTCCTGGGCTGATGGGCTGACGTGAAGCCCTTCTTTTGTTCCTGAAGTCCCTTATGCAGTTTTCGGGTGAAGTCTTTGTTGTATCTGCCCTCACTCTCCTCCTGTTCCTCCTGCTCATCATCAAGCAGCCCCTCAAGCGACCAGCCGTCCGGCATGGAGATGGGACGCGTCTTCAGAGAAGGCATGGGGCGCGGTTCCTGAAAAGGAGTCAGCCGTGGGCGGACAGATTCAGCCGGAGTGGAAACAGGGACCGGCCGGGCTTCAGAAAATGTTTTGGATACAGACGCGGGGTCCGGCTCCGGCACCGGCTGGGGAGCGGCCTGTGGAGCAGAGACTGTTTCCGCCTGCAGAGCTTCAGACGGGGTCCTGGGTGCAGACGCGGGGTCCGGCTCCGGCACCGGCTGAAGGGCGGCCTGCGGGTCAGAAACTGTTTCCGTCTGCAGAACTTCAGACGGTGTCCTGGGCGCAGAGACGGGTTCCGGTTCCGGCTGAAGGGCGGCCTGCGGCTCAGAGGCTGTTTCTGCCTGCAGAGCTTCAGAAGGTGTTCTGGGCGCAGAGGCGGGTTCCGGTTCCGGCTGGGGGGTGGCCTGCGGCGCAGAGGCTGTTTCCGCCGGCTGTTCAGGCTCAGGCGCGGGCTGGGGTTTCGGTTCCGGCTGTGGGGTGTTTTTCTCAGGGGGCTCTTTTTTCAGGACTTCCTTTTTGGGGGCTTTCCGGGCCTCGGGCTCCACGACGAGCAACTGTGTCTCCATCGCGCCTGAGCGCTCTGAAGACGCACCAAGAGGGGCCAGAAGCAATCCTGTCCCCTTTGAGTCCGATCCTCCATTCAGCCAGTCCGCCAAATCCTGCCTCACCCCATCTCACCCCATGCTCAGTTTAGCAAATTTTCGGGAGTTTGCAACGAGGCTCTGAAACGGTCGGCATTCGGCGGCGAAAAGATCTTCATGTTATAATTTATAGAAAATTATGCTCTGTCGGGCGTGGGGCAAAGGGGGTGAGGACAGTGGGGATTGACGGACGCCGTATTTTGCTGGCACGGCATGGGCAGACGCAGTGGAATCAGGAGCTCCGTTTTCAGGGGAGCACGGACACGCCGCTGAACGAGACAGGCCGGGAACAGGCCCGCGCTCTGGCCGCCCGCCTGTCCTCCTGGCCCATGGAGGTCATCTACTCCAGCCCGCTGGACCGCGCCCTCTATACCGCTGTCATGGTGGGGGAACGGCATGGCCTCACTCCTGTTGTTCTGCCGGAGCTTTGTGAGGTGGGCTTTGCGGGATGGGAAGGAAAGTCCATCCCGGATCTGGCGAAGGATCCTGGGGGAGATTATGCGCGCTGGCGTGCGGACCCGTTCTTTAATCCGCCCGAGGGGGGAGAAACGTGGGAAGAGATTTTCCGAAGGCTGTCCAGAGCCATGGAGATTATTCTGGATGGGCCGCAGCAGCGGATTCTCATTGTGTCCCACGGCGGGGTGATGAGGGGCCTCTACGCCGTGCTGGCTGACATGGACCCCCACAAGGTCTGGAACATGGACTTCTCGAACTGCGCGATAAGCGGGATTGAGATCCGGTGGGGGCGGCCCTGTCTGGCCTTTGCCAACGACAATCTGCACATCCGCGGCGGAGAGCCGGGACAGCGCATGCCGGTGTGGTAGCCGGACGAAAGCGAGGCTGAGAGATGCCGGAGAAGGAACAGCAAAGGATGACGGCGGGGCCTGGAAACGGGGAGCCCTCCGGTCTGCGCAGCGGGCTTCCCGCCGGGAGGGAGAGGGAGCTCTGGGACCTTTGTCTCTCAGGAGATGCCGCCGCCCGGGAGGAATTGATTGTCGCCTATCGCCCTCTGGTGTTCTGGCTTGCCGGGAAAATTCACGCCGCCCCTTCCCTGAGGCAGGATATCATTCAGGAGGGAATGCTGGCGCTGATACGGGCAGTGGACCGCTTTGACCCGGACCGGGAGTTTCGGTTCTCCACCTATGCCTGTTACAGGATACGGGGACAGATGCTCAATATGCTGGAGCGCTCTGAGCGGAGGGCCCCCATCCCCGTTCCGGATGACTGGATTCAGGTGGCCCATGAGGAGCCGGACGATGAGGACTGGCAGGACGTGGCGGAGGGCATCGCTCACCTTCAGGGGAGAGAGGCGGAGGTGGTGTCCGCGCTTTTCTTTGAAGGAAAAGCCCCGCGGGACGTGGCGGAGGAACAGAAACTTGATGTCAGCCACGTTTACCGCCTGAGGCGTGCCGCCGTCGCCCATATCCGGGCCTGGCTGGGGCTTCCTGCCCATGCCATAAAGGCCATGGATGGCGGGATAAATTAATAATGTATGGGAAATAATCCCTTTATTTTTTGGGGGTGTGGATATAAAAATGGCTCAGGGAGGTATTGAGAGGCGGGTTGCCGCCATCAATCGCTGGCTGGAGCGTTTTCAGCGTTCCTATCGGTCGGGCGCCATGGAGAGTGCCCTGATGGATGCTGAATGTGCCCGGGCAGACCTGGAGGATTTGCGGCTGGACGTATGGGAAAGGGTGGGGCGCGCTTCGATTCCCCGAAGACTGAGGGTCGGAGCTGTGTGCGGTCTGCTTCTTTCCACGTCGCTGATTGTCATGGCGACGGCCTCTCCTGTCGCAAAGGGGGAGGGGAGTGTTCCTGCCGCTGTTCAGGTCTCCCCTTCCCGGCTGTGTGCTGCGGCGGAGTCGGCATCTCCGGCGCCTCCCGCCGTGCAGCCCGTGGCGAAGGCATCCGCAGCGGCTCCGGTGCAGAAGGCCGTCCGGCGGGAGCCGCGTCCTTTGCCTGTAAAGAAGGAGAAGGAGCGCCCGGTGCGCAGAGCTGCTGCGGAGCCCGTGCAGAAAGCGGTTCCGGCAAAACATCCGGCGAGGGTACTGCCTGATAATGAGGTATTTTCGCTGGTTCAGACAGGATCACGTGCTTTAAGGAACGAGGATCCCGTGATAAAGATCCGTCGGAGGATTGGGAAGGGAGAGGATAACCCTTGAGTCGCTTTTTTTCTTTACATAAGACAAATCATTGGAAGTTTCGCGGACTTTCTCTGTTGTTGCTGTTGTTTCTGACTGTTCTGCTGCCGTCGGCAGGCCGGGCGGAGGATAGTCAGGCTGTCCCTGTGACAGTTGTTGGGGTTGCCGGCAACAGTCAGGTGACGTCAGAGTACATTCTGGGCATCATCAGCACAAAGGTGGGGCAGATTCTGGACCGGGAGGTTCTGCAGAAGGACATTGAGGCCATCTATGATCAGGGGTTCTTCTCCTTTGTGGACGTCGACCTTCGCCCTGAGACAGCGCAGGATGGGAGCGAGGGAGTCTCTGTGACTTTCTTTGTGCAGGAAAACCCGGTCATTGAATCCATTACCTTTGAAGGCAACACCATCTACACCAGCGATCAGCTGATGAAGGAGGTGTTTTCCCAGGTGGGGACGGTCTTCAACCGGGCCTTCTTCCGCAACGACCTTGACCGCATCCAGGAGCGCTACCACAAGGACGGCTACGTCATGGTGCGGGTCGCGGACGTCCAGGTTCAGGGTGGGGATATCCGGGTGACCATCCTGGAGCCCCGGGTGGGGAACGTCATCATTCAGGGCAATAAGCGGACGAAAGACTACGTTATCCGCCGGCAGATAAAGCTGAAGGAGGGGGACCTCTTCAACGTCAATCACTTCCGCCACCATCTGGGCAAACTCCAGGGGCTGGGGTACTTTGAGGACGTGAACGTCGCCTTCGACAACCCGGAGGACCGGGATGACGTTGTGGACCTCATCCTTACGGTCAAGGAGAAGCGCACGGCTTCCATCGGCGTGAATGTGGGCTACGGGTCGGAGAGCGGGCTCAGCGGAGGACTGACCTACGGGGATACGAACCTCTCCGGCCGGGGGTACAACTTTGAGGTCGGCTTTGACGAGGGGGACGAGGCCAGCTACTGGCTCACCCTGTCCAGTCCCTTTATGGATTCCGAGACCTATGCCTGGCGCATCGGGGCCCGCTATTATACATATGATGACCGCTATTATTACCGCCATGCTGTCCGTCAGTTTGAGTTTGACGAGAAGACCTTCAGCGTTTATGCCGGTCTGGGAAAGAAATTTAAGAATGAGGACTGGAGCTGGTTCCTCACGCTGCGCCGTCAGGATACGTCCTATGACGATGTCCACAACGCGATTCCAGGCTACACGGATGACCTGACGATGTGGGAGGGAGTCAACCAGACGGTGGAATTTCAGCTGGCGTGGGACAAACGTAACCCTTATCTCTCCTACCCCAAGGGGCTGGTCTGGGACACGACGCTGGAGCAGGCAGTGAAGGCCCTGGGCGGTGATTATACCTATTTGAAATACTGGACTCAGCTGCGCTACTACACCCCGCTGAACGGCCTCTTCAACAGTCTGGGGCTGGATAATATTGAGGGGACCTGGACGGAGGAGAACCCCCTGCTTCTGGCTGCGCGCGTGAGGGTCGGGTCCGCCACCAAGGATGAGGGACTGCCTGCCTTTGCCCGTTACTCTCTGGGAGGCATGAATTCGCTCCGGGGCTACAACAGCCGCTCCTTTGAGGGCAGCAACGTCATCCTGGGCAACTTTGAGCTGAGGGTGCCGATCAGTGACAACTTCTCTTTAGTGGGCTTTTACGACGTCGGCAATGCCGACTATAACATGGACTGGGGCGATCTCCACGACAACTACGGCGTCGGTGTCCGCGTGAAGACGCCCTTTGGGAACCTGCGCGTAGATTACGCTCATGGCGAGGAAGAGAACAGGACTTACTTCGGCTTCGGAGAGATGTTCTAGCTTCAGAGGGGGGCGCGTTTTTCCCCCTGTGAGGCGGTTGAGGGCTGCGGCGGTGTTTCTGGAGGCCGCGGTCCTCCTTCTGTTTTTTTCAGTGCCCTGCCCTGCTCTGAGCGTCTCTGGCCTTCCCAAATGGCTGGAACCGGCCGTTCTCCGAAGTCTGGAGGCCGTGTGGGCCGAGATTCCGGAGACGCCGGGCGTGGATCGGGAGGGCACTCTGGAGCTGGTTGCCCGACAGCTTTTTGCCGGGTATGAGATTGAGACAGTCCGTGGAAGCGATGGGGAGCCTGCCCTGCGCTTTGTCCCTCAGGGGGAGACCCGCTGGGAGGTTCGCGTTGCGCTGCCGGAACTGCGGGAGATGGCCGCGGACTGGTTTTCTTCGGATATTCAGGGGCTTGAGGGTGAGGTTGCCGCGCTTTTGCCTGTTCTGCCGGGGGCAGCTCTGACCTGGGCGGACGGTGCGCTGAAGGAGGCCCTTGCGTCTCTCATCCGGGCGCGGGTGCCTGGCTGGGAGTTTTCCGTTCAGATTGCCCTTGGGATTGGGGAGGGGACGCTGACACTCTCTTTCCGTCCGGGACCGCCGCTGGTGCTGGCTCTTAACCCTGCGATCTCTTCCCGGACGATTCCGGTGATGTTCCGTTCCGACCTTGAAGCCAGGCTGATACCGGGGCTTTCCCCTTTGATCGGGCTGCCTGTTGCTTGGGTGGAGCGTCACCGGGCCGATGTGGAAAAGGCTGCGCGGGCCTTCCTTGAGGACAGGAACACCGTAGAAAACCTGAGGGCCGAGGTGAATGTGACCTTTCTTCCCGGTCCTGTGTCCGGTGTGGACGCGCGGGTGGACAGCAGCCGGTTCCTCTTTCAGGTCTGGGTGGCTGCCTACGCGGGGCTGGAGGACCGTTATCCTGAGGCGGGGGTTTTCTTCGGATGGAACACCGCTCACCTTACGGGGCTGAACCTGGAGCTCTACGCCGAGGGGATTGTCCCCCTGGATGATTTTGAATGGACCCGCCGCCTTGGAGTGCGGGCGCTGCTCTTTCGTGATTTCTGGGCGGGGGTGGAGATGGAATGGCCAGGAGACAATGGCTTTTACCGTGTCCAGTGGGATTCCGGCCGTGTAAAGAGACCCTATCTGTCGTGGCGCTGGAGCCCGGACAGGGGGCACGAGGCCGCCCTTGGGTATCGCGTGGACGGGCATGTCTCCATTGAGGTTTACTATGACGGGACGGGGAGCGACAAAGTGGGTGTGCGGGGGCTCTGGTCCCTTTAGCGAGGAGAGGATAGGGTGGCTGAGATAAAAGGGATTGCACTGAACGTGTTGGCGCAGGAGCTGGGGCTCTCTGTCGTGGGGAATGGGAACCGCGTGGTGCGGTGTGTCGTATCCCCGGAGGACGCGACGCAGGAGACGCTCTGCGTCGTGTGGGATGAGAAAGCCCTTGCGGTGCTGGACAGGAGCGTCCCTGTCGTGGCCCCTGAGAGGCTCTTTCAGGAGGGACGGGACGGCATCGCTGCGGAGAGGCCCCGCGAGCTTCTGCCGCGCCTGCTGGCGTTCTTCATTCCCGCTGCTCCCCGCCTGAAAGGCATTCACCCGGCAGCCGTCGTCTCGCCGGAGGCGTCCGTTGATTCCGGTGCCTGGGTGGGGCCCTGTGCCGTGGTTGAGGCGGGGGCCGTGATTGAAGCCGGGGCCCGGATTGGCGCGGGAGCCTATGTGGGGGAGGGCTGCCGCGTTGGGGCAGACACGGTGGTTGAGCCCCGCGCTGTGCTTCTGGCAGACGTGCGGGTTGGAAAAAACTGTCTGCTTCATTCCGGGTGTGTCCTTGGATGTGATGGCTTCGGTTTTACCCCCTCCCCCCGTGGGCCCGTGAAGATTCCCCAGATGGGAGGGGTCACCGTGGGCGACGATGTGGAAATCGGGGCCTGCTCCACGGTGGACCGGGGAACGCTGGCGGACACCGTCATCGGGTCCGGCACAAAAATTGACAATCACGTCCAGGTGGGACACAACGTTAAAGTGGGACGCGGCTGCATTTTGTGTGCCATGTCAGGCATTGCCGGCAGCTCTGTGCTGGAGGACAGGGTGACGCTCTCCGTTCAGGCGGGCGTGACGGACCACGTGAGAATAGGGGCTGGGGCGGTGCTGGCTGCCAGGACGGGTGTGACGAAGGACATTCCGGCCGGAGCCGTGATGTCCGGTTTCCCCGCCCGTCCCCACACCGAGGCGCGGAAAAGCCTGGTGCTGACGGCTGATCTGCCGGAGCTTTTTAAGCGTCTTCACAGCCTTGAGAGCGAGCTGGATTCCATAAGGGAGGAGGACAGGTCATGACGCCTTTCCGCCGGATCGCGGAGAGCTTTGAGCTGAAAGGCGTGGGGTTGCATTCCGGGCGGGAATGCCGTCTGCGAGTGTCTCCGTCGGAGGAGGGCCGGATTGTCCTTGCGGCGGGAGGGGCGGCAGGAAACCCGCTTTGCGGGCAGGAGCTGCCCATCGACCTGCTGGGGCTGGATGGTTCCAGCCGTGGGTCAGATTACATTTTTCCTGACGGAAGCCGGGTCCGGACCTGTGAGCACATCCTCGCCGCGCTGACGGGGATGGGCGTGTGGAGCGCCCGTCTGGAAGTGGAGGGGGGCGAGATGCCCGCGCTGGACGGCTGCTCTGGAAAGGCCTCGGAGGAGATTCTGAAATATTCGGAGCCCTGTGAGGAGGCCGGGCTCAGCCCCTTTGCCCTGTCCTCTCCCCTCATCGTTGGGGAGGGAGAACGCTTCGCAGCGGCTTTCCCCGCGCCGGAGTTCCGTGTGACATACGCCGTCCGCTACGACACGCCCGTCATCGGGACGCAGATGCTGGATTTTTCCGGAGGACCGGAGGAGTTTTACCAGGACATCGCGCGGGCGCGGACATTTGCCATGGCCTCGGAGATTGAGGCGCTGCGGGCTCAGGGCATGGCTCTGGGGGGCTCGCTGGACAATGCGATTCTGGTGGAGGAGTCCGGTGTCCGGGCGTCTGGAGGCCTTCGCTGGCCCGATGAGTTCGTCCGGCACAAGGTGCTGGACCTCATGGGGGATATGGCTGCGCTGGGCCGCCCGCTCCATGCGCACATTGTGGCCGTGAGGGCGGGACATGAGCTGCATCTTCGTCTGGCAGAACGTCTGAGAAGGTTACAGGGGGCCGCTTCGGGCCGCTGTCGTTAGAGAGGGAGGTTTCAACAATTTGGATATCCTGGAAATCATGGAAATACTGCGCCACCGCTATCCCTTTTTGATGGTGGACCGTATCACGGAGTACGATGACACACACGTCGTTGGCTACAAGAACGTTACGATCAACGAGCCTTTCTTTCAGGGCCATTTTCCAGGGGACCCGGTCATGCCCGGCGTGCTGATTCTGGAGTCGATGGGGCAGGTGGCCTCCGTGCTGGTGGCCGTGCGTCTGGGCAAGGAGCAGGCCGGCAAGATTGCCTTCCTCGGCGGGGTGGACAAGGCCCGGTTCCGCAGGCCGGTCCGGCCGGGAGACAGGCTGGTGACAAAAGCGGAGCTTCTGCGGCTGCGGGGCCTTTCCGGCAAGGCGAAGGTGGAGGGCTACGTGGATGACCAGCTTGTTGCGGAGGGGGAATTTCTTTTCCTGGTGGGCTCAACCCTGAATAATAAACAGAAGGGGAAGGGGGAAGAGACGGAGTGAGTGTAAATATTCATCCCTCGGCCATTGTCGCGCCCGGGGCACAGCTTGGCGACGGCGTGAGCGTCGGGCCCTTCTGCGTTGTCGGTTCGCGCGTGATCATCGGAGAAGGGACGGTTTTGAACGCGTTTGTAACGGTAAACGACTGTGTGACCATTGGACGCAACTGCCACATCTACGAGTACACCGCTCTGGGCGGAGATCCCCAGGACCACGGGTATAAGGGCGAGGAGTCCTGGGTGCATATCGGCGATGACAATATCATTCGTGAGAATGTCACCGTCAGCCGCGCCACAGGCGAGGGGGCTGAGACGGTGGTGGGGAACAGCTGTTTCATCATGGACGGAGTTCATCTGGCGCACAACGTCCGGCTGGGGAACTTCGTCACTATCGCCAATAAAGTGGGGCTCTCCGGCTTCGTCTCCGTGGGGGACTACACGGTGTTCGGCGGCATGTGCGGTGTCCATCAGTTTGTCCGCATCGGCAGCTACTGCATGATTGGCGGATTGTACCGTGTGGTGAAAGACGTGCCTCACTACACGCTGGCCTCCGGCGAGCCCCTGCGGCTGACGGGCCTGAACTCCGTGGGGCTGAAGCGCGCGGGCTTTGACGGGGAAAAGCGCAGAGCGATTCACTCATTCTACCGTGAGCTCTACCGCCGGGACTGCCGGTTTACGGAATCCCTCAACGAAGCCAGGGCGAAACGCAGCTCCTACATCCCTGAAATTCAGAACATCATCGACTTCTTTGAGGACAGCAGGCGCGGCGTCACCTTCTGGGGGCGTTCTTCGGGCAGCGAAGAGTGAGCAGAGTTTTTAATTTTTTATTCAGGAGGTCTTTGTGATGGAAGCGCGGAAAATCGTTAATATACCCAGCCTTATCAGCGACTATTACACCCTCGAGCCGGATCCGGGGGAGAAGTCCCATCAGGTGGCTTTCGGCACGTCCGGGCACCGCGGATCATCGGCGCTCCACAGCTTCAACGAGACCCATATCCTGGCCATTGCCCAGGCTGTGGCGGAGCACCGCAGGGAGGCGGGGATCTCCGGTCCGCTGTACATCGGCGCGGACACCCACGCCCTGTCGGAGCCGGCGCTGCGGACCTGTGTCGAGGTTCTGGGCGCCAACGGCGTGGAGATCGTGCTTCAGGAGGGCCTGACCCCGACCCCGACCCCCGTTGTCTCCCGCGCCATCCTGGCGCACAACCGCGCAGGCGGGAAGGAAGCTGACGGCATGGTCATCACTCCGTCCCACAATCCTCCCACCGACGGCGGCATCAAATATGACCCGCCCAGCGGCGGCCCTGCCTCCCCGGAGATCACGTCCAAAATCCAGAACCGTGCCAACGATCTGATCCGGTCCGGCGAGGCCGGGAAAATCAGGCGCATTCCCTTTGAGCGGGCGGTGAAGCTCCCGACCACGCATTTTGAGGACTACATCATGCCCTACGTCAGGGCTCTGGCCTCCGTGGTGGACATGGAGGCCATCGCGAAGTCCGGCCTGAAGATCGGCGTGGACCCCCTGGGCGGCAGCGGCATCAACTACTGGGCCCCCATCGTGGAGGTCTACGGGATTAAGAATCTCACGGTTGTCAATCCCAACCTCGACCCCACGTTTTCCTTCATGCCTCCGGACCACGACGGCAAAATCCGCATGGACTGCTCCTCGCCCTGGGCCATGGCGAACCTTATCAAGATGAAGGACGATTACGACGTGGCCTTCGGCAACGACACGGACTATGACCGCCACGGCATTGTCACGCCGTCAGGACTCATGAATCCCAATCACTATCTCGCCGTTGCCGTTCAGCACCTCTTCACCACGCGCACAGGCTGGCGGAAGGATGCCGCTGTGGGCAAGACGGTTGTCTCCAGCTCCATCATCGACCGCGTGACGGCGGGCATTGGCCGGAAACTCTGCGAGGTGCCGGTGGGCTTCAAGTGGTTTGTTGACGGCCTGCTGGACGGTTCCATGGGCTTCGGGGGCGAGGAGAGCGCCGGCGCTTCCTTCCTCTGCCGGGACGGCTCCGTGTGGACGACGGACAAGGACGGGATTATCATGGACCTGCTGGCCGTGGAAATCACTGCTGTGACGAAGAAGGACCCCTCCGAGCACTTCCGCGAAATCACCGGGAAGTACGGCGCCTCCTGCTACGCACGCATTGATGCCCCCGCCACGCCGGATCAGAAGGCCAAGCTGGCAAAACTCTCCCCGGAGATGGTGAAGGCCGACACTCTGGCCGGAGATCCCATCACAGCGCGTCTGACCAACGCCCCGGGCAACGGTGCGGCCATCGGCGGGCTGAAGGTGACGACGGCGGACGGCTGGTTCGCGGCGCGTCCCTCCGGCACGGAGAATCTGTACAAGATCTACGCGGAGAGCTTCAAGGGTGAGGATCATCTGAAGCGCATTCAGGACGAGGCGCGGGAGATCGTCTCCGCCGCCATCGCTTAACTCCATGTCCGTTCGGCTGGACAAGTTTCTGAAGCTGGCCCGCCTGGTCAAGCGCCGCAGCGCCGCCCAGGAAATGATAGAGCTGGGGGCCGTGCGGCTGGAGGGGCGGACCTGCAAGCCCGCCGCCGAGGTGCGCGAGGGAACCGTGCTGGAGATAGCCTACATGAACCGCGTGCTGAAGGTGCGGGTCCTCTGCGCGGAGGAAGCCCTTCTGAAGCGCCCCCATACGGTGTCCTGGGAGCAGCTTGAGGAACGACCTGTCTCGCCGGACGAGAACCCCTGGGAGGAAGCGGGCGGGACGGCCGGAGAGAAGCGGGATTGATGTTTTTTTGTGGAAATGTACGGTCCCCGGAGGGCTGACAAGCGAAAAGCAGGTTTATGCTTTATAATAAGGGACGTTGTTTTGGATTTTTATTTTAAGAGAGGAGCAATTTCTTTATGGCTTCAATAATTGGAATTCACGGACGCGAGATTCTGGACTCCCGCGGGAACCCCACCGTTGAGGTGGAGGTCTATCTTGAGGATGGCTCCATGGGACGCGCTGCCGTCCCGTCGGGGGCTTCGACGGGCGTCCACGAGGCGCTGGAGCTTCGTGACAAGGAAGCCCGCTACGGCGGCAAAGGCGTTCTGACGGCGGTTGAGAACGTCAATGAGAAGATCTCTTCCGAAGTGCTGGGCATGGATGCGGACGACCAGGGAGCCCTGGACCGTGCCATGATTGAGCTGGACGGCACGGACGGCAAATCGGCTCTTGGCGCCAACGCCATCCTTGGTGTTTCCATGGCCAACGCCCGCGCGGCCGCAGTGAGCCACGGCCTGCCTCTGTGGGCCTGGCTGGGCGGCATTGGCGGCGGCCTGCTGCCCACGCCCATGATGAACGTCATCAACGGCGGTGCCCACGCGGACAACAATGTCGACATTCAGGAGTTCATGATTGTGCCGCACAACGCCCCCTCCTTCTCCGAGGCTCTGCGCATGGGAGCTGAGACCTACCACGCGCTGAAGGGCTGCGTCAAGGCCCGCAAGTATTCCACGGGCGTGGGCGACGAGGGCGGTTTCGCTCCGGACCTCAAGAGCAACCGCGAGGCTCTGGACCTGCTGATGGAGGCCGTGAACAAGGCCGGCTACACGCCGGGGACGGACATCAGCTTCGCGCTGGACGTGGCATCCTCCGAGTTCTTCAAGGACGGCAAGTATGAGTTTACGGGCGAGGGCAAGAGCTTCACGGCCGATGAGCTCATCAAGTACTATGAGGATCTGCTGAAGGACTATCCTGTCATCTCCATCGAGGACGGAATGTCCGAGGACGACTGGAACGGCTGGGCGAACCTGACCCGCGCCATCGGCGACCGCTGCCAGCTTGTGGGCGATGACCTCTTTGTCACGAACCCCGCCATTCTGGCCCGGGGCATTGAGCAGAAGGTGGGCAACGCCGTGCTGGTGAAGCTGAACCAGATCGGCACTGTGTCCGAGACCCTTGAGGTTATCCACATGGCGGCCGAGAACGGCTACGCCGCTGTGGTGTCCCACCGTTCCGGCGAGACGGCGGATGCCTTCATCAGCGACCTGGCTGTCGCCACGCGCACCGGCCAGATCAAGACCGGCAGCATCGCCCGCACGGACCGGATTGCGAAGTACAACCAGCTTCTTCGCATTGAGGAAGAACTGGGCGACACCGCGCGCTACGCCGGCATCAGCCGCTACTCCAGCCACAAGTAAGCACATTGAGGGAGGAATTTTAATATGGCAGAAGCAGCATCAGCACCCGCGCAGACGACCACCGCAGTTTCCCCGTGCGGCTCCTTCGGGGGCGGCGCGCCGGCTGGCGGCGGTGCGGAGGGCGCCCCTCAGCAGGGCAGCCTGATGGGCATGCTTTTCCCGCTGGCGATTTTTGTCCTCATCTTCTACTTCTTCATTATCCGTCCGCAGAGGAAGCGCCAGAAGCAGCATGACTCGATGATATCCGCCATCAACCGGGGAGACCAGATTATCACTATCGGCGGTTTCCTTGGGACAGTGCGCGAGGTTCGGGATGACACGTTCCAGATTGAGCTGGCCGAGGGCGTTCGGGTTCGTATCCTGAAGTCCGCCGTGCAGACCAAGCGCGCGGCCCAGCAGCCGGCTCCCAGTGCCCCGGCGCTGGACACGGAGAAGGAATAGGAAAAGAAAGTCTTAACGCCGCCGCCTCCGCGGGAGGTCTGGCCTTTCGCGGAAGGCGGTAATTTGGATGCAGGGGGATTTACTCTATGAATCGTAGAGATCGACTGCGGCTCTGGGTCGTGGTGATCGTCGTTATCGCGGCGCTGGCCTACGCCTGGCCTGTGGTGGGGAGGCTCAACCTGGGGCTTGACCTCAAGGGCGGAGCCCACATCGTTCTTCAGGCGAAGGACACGCCGGAGGCCCCGGTGGGGGAGGACAGCATAGACCGTCTTCTGGCCGTGCTGCGGAATCGCGTTGACCAGTACGGCGTTGCGGAGCCGATTCTTCAGAAGAGCGGCTCGGACAGGATTATTATCGATCTGCCCGGGATTCAGGATCCCAAGGCAGCGCTGGAGCTGATCGGCAAGACGGCGCAGATGGACTTCCGTGAGGTGCTGGACGCCACGCCTCCGGCCCCGCCCGCGCCGCAGCGTGAGAACTATGACAACGACCTTCAGTTCGTCCAGGCCCAGGAGCGCTGGCAGAAGGCCATGGATGAGCGCAGGGACTCCGATACCCTCAAGGTTCGTGCGAAGGATATTGCAGGGGCTATCGTCGCTCCCGGCGAGGATGACGATGCGGGACGCTACTATCTCCTTGGGCCTGTTCTGCTCTCCGGCAAGGAACTTAAGACGGCGGGGGTCAGCCCCGACAGTCTGGGACGCATGGGCGTTTCACTCTCCTTCAGTTCCGAGGGGGCGAAGCTCTTTGAGGAGGCCACGGGACGTCTGGTGGGCAAGCAGATTGCCATTGTGCTGGACAACGTCGTGATCTCCGCGCCCGTTGTGCAGGACCGGATCTCCGGCGGCCAGGCGCAGATCACAGGGCGCTTCACGCCCGACGAGGCCTCCCGGCTGGCTATCATGCTGAGGGCGGGGGCTCTGCCTGTGGCGGTGGAGATTGCCGAGAACCGCTCCGTCGGCCCCAGCCTTGGGGCCGACTCCGTGCGGCAGGGGCTCCAGGCGGGCCTCTTCGGCGCGGCGATGGTGCTGGTGTTCATGCTCATCTATTATCAGTTCCGCGGACTGGCGGCGGATGTGGCTCTGATTGTGACGATACTCCTTATCTTCACGGGGCTCATCGCCTTCAGGGCGACGCTGACCCTGCCTGGCATCGCGGGCATCATCCTGACGCTGGGCATGGCGGTGGACGGCAACGTGCTGATCTATGAAAGGATAAAGGAAGAAACGAAGGCAGGGAAAACGCCTATGGCGGCCCTTGATGCGGGCTTCCGCAAGGCGCTGGTCACTATCCTTGACTCGAACATCACGACGCTCATCGCGGCGCTGGTGCTCTTCTACTTTGGCTCCGGCTCCGTCCGCGGCTTTGGAGTGACGCTTTCCATCGGCCTTGTGGCCAGCGTGTTCTCCAACATCGTGGTCACGCGTGCGCTCCTTCAGCTCTTCATCAGCCGCAAGGGCAACGCGCTGAGAAAGGAGGGGTCGCGATGACCGCTAATTTCAACTTTATGGGCTATCGCCGGCCGGCGCTGGCGTTCAGTGCCCTTTTGATTGTGGCAAGCCTTGTCTGCCTCTTCACCCGCGGCCTGAATCTGGGCATTGACTTCACGGGCGGCAACGTCATTCAGGCGGACTTCGGGGAACGTCCCGACGTGGCAAAGGTGCGCGAGGTTGTGTCCAGCGTTGCCGCGCAGGGGGCCATGATCCAGAACTTCGGGGAAAAGGGCATCATCATCCGCACGAACGAGGATACGGAGGAGAGCCGTGAGAAGGTTCTGGAAGCTCTGCAGAAGAACTTTGCGGACATGACCGTCACGGGCTTTGAGAAGGTGGGGCCCGTGGTGGGCGGCGAACTGCGGCGTCAGGCGTTTATCGGCGTCTCTATCGCGCTGGTTGCTATCCTGATTTACATCACGCTGCGTTTCCAGTTCCGGTTTGCCGTGGTGAGCGTTATCCCGCTGGTGCATGACGTGATTGTGGCGCTGGGTTTCTTCAGCGTGACGCAGATGGAGATCTCTTCGTCCTTCATTGCGGCCATACTGACCATCGTGGGCTACTCGCTGAACAACACGATCATCATCCTTGACCGTGTGCGTGAGAACTGGTCCACCCTGGGGCGCGACGGCATTGTGTCCCTGGTCAACCGCTCCGTCAATCAGACGCTGGCGCGCACCATCAACACGACCCTGACCACCATTCTGCCCGTCATCGCACTGTGTGTGTGGGGCGGCCCTGTGCTCCATTCCTTCAGCTACGCCATGCTGGTGGGCATCATCGCGGGGACGTGGAGCTCCATGTTCGTTGCCTCGGGCTTCCTCATCGAGTGGTGGCTTGCCATCCCGGAGAAGAAGAGGTAAGACGTTTTTCTCAGCAAAAGACAGAAAAGCCGTGGGCCCAAAGGCCCCCGGCTTTTTTTGTCCCCTCCGCGGAGGTGCCGCGGGCTGCGGATGAGGCGGAGCCGGCTGAAGGATGTTTTATAATAGAACGGACTCCCGTTTGTGCCCCTGGGGTACTTGTGTTCTGTGGGTGAACTGAAACAAGGAGGCTATCATGACAAGCGTGTATTTTGCCCTCTGGCTGGTGCTGAACGGCCGCGTGACGGCTGAGGTCCTCATCCTTGGCATTCCTGTCGCTGTCGGGCTGGACTGCTTCATGCGCCGGGTTCTGAATATCCGCTTTCCGTCTGTTTCCGCAGCCGGGCTGGTCCGTCTTCTGCCCGGTGCGCTTCTGTACGTCGGGGCCCTGATCAGCGCGATTGTGAAGGCGAATATCGCACTCATCCGGCTCGTCCTGGCCCAGAATATCGAGGTGGAGCCCTGCCTGGTCCGCTTCCGCACAAAACTCAGAACCAGCGCCGCGCGGGTGGCTCTGGCAAACTCCATCACACTGACCCCGGGAACGATTACCGTGGCGCTGGAAGGGGACGAACTTCTGGTCCACGCGCTGAATCACGAGATGGCCCGGAGTCTGGCAGACTCCGATTTTGAACGTCTCCTCTCCCGAATGGAGAGTCCGCCGGAGGTGGTTTCCCATGACTGAACTGTTCCGCGGCGTCCTCTCCCTCACCGGGCTTCGTCAGCTTCTGCTGGTGGGGAGCGCCGTCTTTCTGTCCGTCACGCTTTTCCTGTGTCTTCTCCGGGCCGTGCTGGGGCCGCGGCTCACGGACCGCGTCATTGCGGTCAACATCGTGGGGACAAAGGTCATCGTGCTCATCGCGATCCTGTCCCTCATTCTTGATGAGACCTATCTTGCCGATATCTGCCTCATCTACGCGGTCATCAGCTTTCTTTCCGTCGTTGTGCTCTCCCGTTCCATCCTCAGCGGAGAGGACCGGGGAGAAAACCTCGGCGGAGAGGAGGCGGAGTCATGATCCGCCTGTTTCTTGCTGCCCTTTTGATCCTCCCGGGGCTCTTTGTGCTGGGCATCGCCACCCTGGGCATCTTCCGCTTCAGCACCATGCTGAACCGCATCCATGTTGCCGCCAAGTGCGACACCCTTGGGGCGCTTCTGGTGCTGCTGGGGCTCGTTGTGCTGGCGGGCTGGACGGCCCTTTCGCTGAAGCTGCTGCTGACAGTGGTCTTCCTGTGGCTGAGCAACCCCGTGGCCAGCCACCTTGTCGCCCGGGCGGAGGTGCGGACAAATCCGCATCTGGCTCAGACCTGCGACCTCATGGAGATTGACGGACAGGGCGAGCTCCGGAAGATGGAGGGGGAATAACATGGCTGCTGTGGAATGGCTTTTGCTGATCTTTCTCATTGTCTGCGCGCTGGCCGTCTCCATTGCCAGAAACCTTTTGAATGCCGTCGTCATCTTCATGACGTACAGCCTCGTTATGTCGGTGGTCTGGGTGCTGCTTCGGGCCCCGGACCTTGCCATCACGGAAGCGGCGGTGGGCGCCGGGGTCACGGGCGTCCTGTTCTTCCTGACGCTCCGGCGGGTCAATCAGCTGGGGCACAGGGCAGAGTCCGACGCGGAACAGGACGGAGACGAAGGGAAGGAGGAAAACCATGACTGAGAGGCTGAGAAACCTTTGGACGGGGTTCCGGGACTGGGTGGAGGGGAACGGCCCGCGCCCGGAGAACGAGGTCATCCCGCCGGAGCCGCCGCCTCCCCTGCCGTTCACACTGAGGCCGGCAGCACGCCGGACGCGCTTTCACGAGCTGACGCTTCGGGAACGCTATGAGCTGTGGCTGGAGCATCACGGAGGGCATCTGTTCTCGTCCCTCTACGCGGGGCTGAGCGTCCTCACCTGCTTGCTGCTTGTGCTCCTGCTGCTGACGGCTGTGGCGGAGCTCCCGACCTTTGGACACCCGGAGAATCCGGCCAACAATGAGGTGGTCCGGCGCTACGTGGAGCAGGGCGGCCGGGAGACCGGGGCTCAGAACATCGTGACGGGCATGATTCTGGACTACCGCGCCTTCGACACCTTTGGGGAGACCGCCGTGCTCTTCACGTCGGCGTCCTGTGTCCTGATGCTGCTGGGCGGGGTATCCCGTCCGCGCCACCACACCTTCCGCCGGGACGACTCCATTCTGCGGGGCGTCGCGTCAATCTCCATCCCGGCCATCCTGATTCTGGGCTGTGCTGTTGTGATCAACGGGCACATCTCGCCGGGCGGGGGCTTTGCAGGCGGGGCTGTCCTGAGCACGGCGCTGATCCTCTGCGCCAACGCCTATGGCTTTGACCGTGTCCACAGCTTCTTTCCGGAGCGGAGATTGATGATGTCCGGCAGCGGAGCCCTCCTGGCCTACGCTGTCATGAAGGGCTGGTCCTTCTTCACGGGGGCCAATCATATCCCCTCAGGCATTTCGGCCGGCACCGTGGGGAATATCCTGAGCGGAGGGCTGATCCTGCCCCTGAACATCTGCGTGGGGCTGGTGGTGGCGGGGACGCTCTACGGCTTTTACGCGCTCTTCAGTGAGGGGGAAATCTGACATGCTGGGCCGTCTGATACTGAACCACTACGAGGCGGTGGCCGTGATCCTCACCGGCATTGGGCTGACGACGCTGCTGCTCAACCGGAACCTCATCAAAAAGATACTGGGCCTCAACATCATGGATACGGCGGGGTTTCTGTTCCTTGCGGCCAAGGGCTACGTGGCCGGGCGGGCTGCCCCCATTCTCCTCCCCGATGGGAAGGGGGGCTGGGTGGAACAGGCGGGCGCCTATGTCAACCCCATCCCCGCGGGGCTTGTCCTGACGGGGATTGTTGTCTCCGTCAGCGTCACGGCCTTCGCGCTGGCGCTCACCCTTCGCTTTTATGAACACTACGGCACGCTGGATATCGACGAGGCTCTTGTTCTCATCCGGAATGCTGAACAGCAGTCCGGCGAGGAGGACCCCCTCCTGGTTGACGATGGGGACGGCGAGGCGGAGCCGGAGACCCTGACAGCGCGGGAGCTGCTGGAGCGGGAGGGGCTGTTATGAGCCCGCTGGCGTACAACGTCCCGTTCATCAGCATTTTCCTGATGATGGTCACAGCCATCCTGATGCCGCTTCTGCCCAACCGGAACCGGATCCCGGAGTGCGCGGCCTGCGCCGCCGTTGCAGCGTCGGGGATCCTGTCCGCGTTCCTGCTGGCCTCAGTGCGGTCGGGCCTGACCTTTACCTTTGCGATGGGACATTTCCCGGCCCCCTGGGGCAACGAGCTGCGGGCCGGTCCCCTTGAGGCAGTTCTGGCGCTGGCCTTCAGCGCTGCGATGCTGCTGTCCATCCTTGGCAACTCCGACACCACGGCGGAGGATATTCCCCGGAGGCGGCAGCCCCTTTACTACGCGCTGATCTGCCTGCTGATGAGCTCGCTGCTGGCGCTGACCTACACCAACGACCTCTTCACGGCCTACGTCTTCATTGAGATCAACACCCTCGCGTCCTGCGGCATTGTTGCGGCCAGGGACAGCCCGGAGACCGTGCGGGCCGCGCTGCGCTATCTGGTGATGAGCCTGGTGGGTTCCGGGCTGCTTCTGACTGCCATCTGTCTGCTTTACGACCTGACGGGACACCTGCTGATGGAAAATATCCGGCCGGCCGTTCAGGGGCTTGTGGCGTCCCGGCGCTACATGCTGCCCCTCGCCTCCGCCCTCTGCCTGATGACGGCGAGCCTTGCCATTAAGAGCGCCCTCTACCCCTGCGCCTTCTGGCTGCCCGATGCCCACGGCAGTGCCACCAACGCCTCCAGCGCCATCCTCTCCGGCCTTGTGCTTAAGGGGCATATCCTGCTGATTGCCAAGATATTCTGCCGCGTCTACGGCATGGAGGTTGTGCAAAAGCTGCGGATGGACAACGCCCTTCTGATCCTGGGGCTTCTGGCGATGATGATGGGCTCCCTCCACGCGCTGGGGCAGAAGAACGTCAAGCGGATGATCGCCTGGTCCTCCGTGGCGCAGGTGGGATACATCTTTCTGGGCATTGGGCTGAACACCTTTGCCGGCATTGCGGCGGCGTGCCTTCATATCATCGTCCACGCGGCCGTCAAGCCCATGCTCTTCACCGCCGCGGGGGGGCTGATCAGTGCCTCCTGGCACCGGAAGGACCTGCATTCGCTGATGGGATCCTTCTACCGTAGCCGCTGGGCCGGTCTGGGGTTCATCGCTGGGGCGTTCTCCATGATGGGGCTTCCCACCTTTGCCGGTTTTGCCTCCAAGCTCAGCCTCACCCTTGCGGCCTTTGACAGTCCCGCTATCGTCTGGGCTCTCGGGGCTCTGGCGGCAAGCTCCGTGCTGAATGCCCTCTACTATGTGCCGGCGGTTATGGTGATCCTGACGCCGCCGGAGGAATCCCCGGCCCTGCCGGCCCCGCCTCCCACGTGGCGCTTCAGGGCGGCTATGGCGGCTTTTCTGGCGCTGAACTTTTATCTGGGGCTGTTCTGCGTCCCCCTTTCACGGCTGCTTGAGAGAGGAGTGAAGGTGTTTGGTTAATCTCAAATTTGACTCAGGTGGAAAAAAACCCACTGAAACCCCCATATTTCACAGCCCTGTCTGGAGGGATTTATCATGACGGAGTTCTCCGCGTTTCTGCCCAGGCTGCCCTTTCTGCCGGTCCTCTTTCCCATTGCTGCCGGGATTGCGCTGCTGGTTCTGCCCACAGGCCGGACGGCGGGGCTGAGGCATGCCTACGTCGGGTTTGTGACGCTGCTGAACGCGGTCCTGACCGTGGCGCTGTCGGCCCTGACGCAGGGGGAGCTTTTCACCCTCTGCCAGGTGACGGACACCCTCAGCATTGCCTTTCGCATGGATATGCTGGCCCGGGTCTTCGCCGTGCTGGTCTCCTTCATCTGGCCGCTTGTGACCTTCTATGCCTTTGAGTATCTGCGGCGGCGGCCGCCGGAGGGCCGGTTCTTCGTCTTCTTCCTCTCCACCTGTGGCATTCTGATCGGTATTGCCTCTGCCGCCAACCTCCTGACGCTCTACCTGTTCTATGAGCTCATGACGTTCATGACGCTGCCCCTTGTGATGCACTCACAGCAGCGGGAGGCCATCCGCGCCACGGTGAAGTATCTGTTCTACTCGCTGGCCGGTGCGGTCATGGCGCTGGGGGGCTTTTTCTTCTTCCACGTCTACGGCGTGTCGATGGACTTCACGCCGGGGGGCGTTCTGGACATGGCGAAGGTGGCGGGCAGCCGGGGCACGATGCTGACTGTGACGTTCCTGACCCTGCTGGGATTCGGGGCGAAGGCCGGCATGGTTCCCCTCCATGCGTGGCTGCCCACCGCCCACCCTGTGGCGCCCACCCCGGCCAGCGCCGTCCTCTCCGCCCTCATCACCAAGGCAGGGATTATCGCGATGTTTCGGGTCACCTACTTCCTGGCGGGGCCGGACTTCCTCCGGGGGACCTGGGTGCAGAAGGCCCTTATAGGCCTGGCGCTCCTCACCATCTTTGTGGGCTCCATGATGGCTTATACGGAAAAGCACCTCAAGAAGCGCATTGCCTGGTCCTCCGTCAGCCAGGTCTCCTACGTCGTCTTTGCCATGATGCTGCTGACGCCGCAGGGACTGACCGGCGCGCTGCTCCAGATTGTGGCGCACGCCCTGGCCAAGAGCTGCCTCTTCCTCAGCGCGGGCGTCGTCATCTACTTCACGCTCCAGGGCGCCAACTACCACTACGCGGACCAGCTCCACGGCGTGGGCAGAGAGCTCCCCATGACCATGAGCTGCTTTGCGGCTGCCTCCCTCTCCATCGTCGGGCTTCCTGTGACGGGGGGATTTGTCGCCAAGTGGTACATGGCGTCGGGGGCACTGTCGCCGGAGCTCGGCTGGCTCGGGGCGGCGGGCGTCGCTGTCCTCATGATCAGTGCGCTTCTGACGGCGGGCTATCTGCTGCCCATCGTGATAGATGCGTTCTTCCCCGGCGATGATTATAACTACTCAACGGTGGTTCGCCTCCATCTGCCCATGAAGATGCGGCTGCCGCTGCTCCTGCTCAGCGCGGGCGCGGTGCTGACAGGTCTGTTTGCGGGCCCCCTGACGCGCTGTTTCGGCCAAATCGTCGGGGCGGTGCTCCCGTAGCGGGGAGGCGGAGCGATGTCTGAGCGATTTCTGCTTCTTCCCATCCTGTTCCCGGCCTGCGCGGCGTTTGTGTTTTCCGTGCCCGCCCTGCCCCTCAACCGCTACCGGCTGCGGTTCTGGAAGGACCTTGCCGTCCTGGCCGCCGTGCTGGCGAACTCGGGGCTGCTTCTGTTCCTCGTATGGAGCCCCCCCGCGGGGACTCTGACCCTCTTCCGCCTGTCGGGCAATGCCGCCTTCGCCCTGCATCTGGATGGGCTGGGGAGGAGCTTTGCCGCGCTGATCGCGGTCCTCTGGCCCCTGACCACCCTCTACGCCTTTGAATACATGGAGCACGAGGGGAGGGAGAGCCGGTTCTACGCCTGGTTCCTCATGACCTATGGCGTCGTGTCCGGCATTGCCCTGTCTGGCAACCTGCTGACTCTGTACTTTTTCTATGAGGTCATGACGCTGACCACGCTGCCGCTGGTTATGCACTCGATGGATGGCCGGGCGCGGTACGCGGGCCGCTGGTATCTCATGTACTCCGTGGGAGGGGCCGCGCTGGCCTTCATCCCGCTGGCGTTCTCCCTTCTCCACGGGGGCGGGAACTTCGCCCTGGGCGGCACGCTGGGCAGCTGGCCCCAGCTTCCGGTCAACATCCTGCTGTCCACGTATTTTCTGGGGTTTACCGGCTTTGGCGTCAAGGCGGCGGTCTTCCCATTCCACGGCTGGCTGCCCGCGGCCTCCGTTGCCCCCACCCCTGTGACGGCGCTGCTGCACGCGGTGGCGGTGGTCAAGGCCGGGGTGTTTGCCATCATCCGCCTGACATGGTATGTCTATGGGCCGGAGCCCCTGAGGGGGACCTGGGCCCAGACCGCTGCCTTTGCCATGGCCTGCCTCACCATCCTTTACGGATCCTCCATGGCCCTGGCCGCCCATCATCTGAAGCGGCGCTTTGCCTACTCCACCATCAGCCAGCTCTCCTACATTTTGCTGGGTGTGCTGCTGCTGACGCCGGAGGGCCTCGTCGGAGCTCTGACGCACCTGACGGCCCACGCCGTGATGAAGATCAACCTGTTCTTCTGCGTCGGGGCCATCCTGTGCCGGACGCGACGCGAGTACCTCTTTGATATGCGCGGCATTGCCATGGGGATGCCCTGGACCTTCCTGGCCCTGCTGGGGTCTGGCCTGGCGCTCTGCGGCCTGCCACCGGCGGCGGGTTTCATGGGCAAGTGGCAGCTTGGCATTGCGGCGGCATCGGCTCCGCCTCTGGGTTACGCCGGGCTTGTGGTGATCGGGGTGTCGGCGGTCCTGACGGTGCTGTACGTCTTTTCCATCTTCGGGACGGCGCTTATGCCGGGCAAGAACTTCGACTTCAGGGCGGCCAACGAAGGCGTCTCGGACCCCAGCGCGCGGATGCTTCTCCCAATGAGCCTTCTGGCGGCGGCAGCGGTGCTCTTTGGGCTGTACTGCGGCCCGATGCTCCGGTTCTTTGACGAAATTGCCGCCGGAAAGCTATAATTGTGCTGAAGATTTATACCTAAGGAGGAATTTCCTGTGTTCAGGCATTGCAGGTATGCAGCGTTCATCGTGGTTCTGTTTGTTCTGGTGTTGTCCGGCAGCGCGTGCGGGGCGCTGCAGGTGCGGCTGGGAGGAAGTGACGCCGACGGGCAGCTGCGGAAAGGCGTGGAATGTTACGAAAAACAGAACTACGCGGAGGCCGCCCGGTGGTTCCGCAAAGCGGCGGAACAGGGAAATCCGGACGCGCAATTCAACCTTGGCATTATGTACGACAAGGGCAGGGGCGTTAAGCAGGACTTTGCGGAGGCGGTCAAATGGTATCGCAAGGCCGCGGAACAGGGGGATGCCAAGGCTCAGGTCAACCTTGGACTGAAGTACGACCAGGGCAAGGGCGTTAAGCAGGACTTTGCGGAGGCGGTCAAATGGTATCGCAAGGCTGCGGTGCAGGGAGATGCCAATGCTCAGTTCAACCTTGCGGTGAGTTACGACGAGGGCGAGGGCGTTAAGCAGGACTACGCGGAGGCTGCCCGGTGGTACCGCAAGGCCGCGGATCAGGGAAAAGCGGACGCGCAGTATAACCTTGGCGTTATGTACGACGAGGGCAGGGACGTTAAGCAGGACTACGCGGAGGCGGTCAAATGGTATCGCAAAGCCGCGGAACAGGGATTTGTACAGGCTCAGTTCAACCTTGGCGTTATGTACGGCAATGGCCGTGGCGTTAAGCAGGACTATGCGCAGGCCGTCCAATGGTATCGTAAAGCTGCCGAGCAGGGAGATGCAAGAGCTCAGTACAACCTCGGGGTTGCCTGTGCCAACGGCGAGGGTGTGGAAAAGAATGAGGATGAAGCCGTCCGGTGGTGGCGTATGTCCGCAGAACAGGGAAATGCCGATGCGCGGAACATACTCTCCAGCTGGGGAATTCAATAGGTCCTCTGAACTCCTCATCGAAAAAAAGATAACGGGACACCCCCCAGGGGTGTCCCTGACAGCAGAAGGCAGGGGCGGTGCGGCACGGCGGAATCCACATTCAGATAAGGGACGGTGAATCCAGATGAAAGGCAATCCTCTTCTCCTGTTCCTCGTTCTCTGGCCCATGGCCGGGGGCGTCCTGTCGTTTATGGCGGGACGGCATCACAAGAGGATTCGGGACATCATTGCCGGTGCGGCGGCGCTGGCGGAACTGGCGGCGGCTGTCTGGTGCCGCGGACTTTTGGGAGCCTCGCTGGCTCTCGAAGGCGTGTGCGGACTGGGGCTCAACCTGACGCTGGACGGCTTCCGGCTGATCTATGCGGTCATCATCGCCTTCATGTGGACCGCGACGACGCTCTTCTCCCCAGAGTATCTGGAACATCATCACAACCGCACCCGCTACTACCTCTTTGTCCTCATGACCGAAGGCGCCATCATGGGGGTCTTCCTCTCCGCGGATCTCTACACCACCTTTGTCTTCTTTGAGATGATGTCCCTGTTCTCCTACATCATGGTGGTTCAGGACGAGACGCCCGCCGCCCGCCGTGCTGCCCAGACCTACCTTGCCATTGCGATCATAGGCGGGCTGGTGACCCTTGCGGGGCTTCTGGTGCTCGTCCGTCAGACCGGCACGCTCGTCATTGCGGACCTGGCGGGAGCTGTGGAGGCCATGAAGGACAGGAGCGCGCTCTATATTCCCGGCTTCCTCGTCTTTGTGGGGTTTGCGGCGAAGGCTGCCATTTTCCCGGCGCACATCTGGCTCCCCACCGCCCATACCGCTGCCCCGGCCCCGGCCAGCGCCCTGCTGTCCGGGCTCCTCACCAAGTCCGGGCTTTTCGGGATTCTGGCCCTCAGCGCCGGCCCCTTTCTCCACGACGCCCGCTGGGGCCTGATGCTCCTCGTCCTTGCCCTCATCACGATGGCGCTGGGGGCGGTGCTGGCCGTCTTCTCCGTCAACATCAAGCGGACCCTTGCCTGCTCCTCCATGTCGCAGCTGGGCTTTATCCTCACGGGCGTTGCCATGCAGTGTTTTCTGGGGAAGGACAATGAACTTGCCGTGCGCGGCACAATCCTCTACATGGTGGGGCACTCGCTCATCAAGCTGGTGCTCTTCCTGTCCGCCGGCGTTGTCCACATGAACACGCACAAACTGGAGCTGCAGGACATCCGCGGTTTTGGCCGGGGCAGGCCCCTGTTCCTCTTTGCCTTCCTGATGGGCGGCCTGGGCCTCATGGGGATGCCCCTCTGGAACGGCTACCTGGGCAAGACCCTCATTCATGAGGCCATCGTTGAGCACATCCACCACATTGGCCACGCCGGGACGGGAACGCTGGGCTTTATCATGACCGCTTCCGCCGAGGCGTCGCTGTTCCGGGCGGCGGAGTGGACGTTCCTCCTCTCCGGGGCGCTGACCACGGCCTACGTCGTCAAGCTCTTTGTGGTGCTCTTTGTGGAGCAGCCCGCGCCCGGCCTCCATGAAAAAAAATGTTACATCAGCCCGCTGAACGCCGCCGTGCTGGCGGTCTCCGCCGCGGTGCTGCCCCTTCTGGGCTGCCTGCCCTATCACCTGGCGGACCCCATCGCCTTCCTTGGCGCGCCGTTCATGAGCGGGACGGCAGGAATCCCGCAAAGCGGGCCTGCAGGAAGCTCAGTCAGTGAGGCGGCGGTGCACCATGCCGTGAGCTACTTCTCTCCGGAGGCCCTGGAGGGGGCCGCAATTTCCATTGGCATTGGGCTGGCGGTTTTCTTCCTTTTGGTCCGGGGCTTTTTGATGTTCACCCGTCGCTGGCCGGAGTGGCTGAACCTGGAGGACCGTTTCTTCCGGCCCCTCATCGCCGGGGCGCTGCCCGCGACGGGGGCGTTCTTCGCGAAGAGGGTTGACAGGGCGGCGGACGCTGTCATCCGCGCTCTGCCCTTCCTGGGGGCGCTGATGGCCCGGGTGACCGATCTTATCTGCGCCGGGCCCATGGATCTGGTGTTGTCCCGCGCCGCGCGGGCCCGCTTTATCCGCCCGCCGGAGGACCATGAATTTGGCGTGTATCAGGAGGAGGACCCGGAGCCGCCCCTGAGGATTCTGCTGCCCTCCACTCTGGCTTACGGCCTGGCGGCCTTTGCTCTGGGGCTGCTGTTTATTCTGGCTTACCTGATATGATTTACCTGAAATGATTGGAAAAGCGGCTCCGGCCCAACAGGCCGAAGCCGCTGTGCCGGATTGCCGGCCGCCGGGGGGACACGTCAGCGGGCTGCCTCCACCGCCTCCCGCAGCGAGACCGCCCCGGTGTAATACGCCTTGCCGATGATGGCCCCGTAAAGCCGGAGGGCGGCCAGCTGCCGGACGTCCTCCAGCGAGCTCACTCCGCCCGACGCGATGACGCGCATATCAAATTGTTCCTGAAGTTCCCTGCAGAGCCCGACGTTGGTGCCCTTCATGGCCCCGTCGCGGGAGATGTCCGTGCAGATGAGCGTGCGGACCCCCGCCTGCTGCATTTTCCGGCAGAAGCCGAAGGCCTCCAGGCCGGAGTCCTCCGTCCAGCCCTTCACGGCCACACGCCCCTCCCGCAGGCCCGCGCCGGGAGCGGTGAAAATGTCCACGCCCACGGCGATTTTATCCCCGTACCGCCGGACCGCCTCCTCCGCCAGCCCCTGCTCCTGCACGGCCGCCGTGCCCAGAATCACGCGGTCCAGCCCCGCGTCAAGACAGCGGGCGATGACCTCCAGACTGCGGATGCCGCCCCCCACCTCGCACTTCAGGCCGCTCTCCCGTTTGATTTTCAGAACGGTCTCAAGGTTGGGCGTCTCTCCGGTTTTTGCGCCCTCCAGGTCCACGAGGTGCGCCCACTCCGCGCCCTGCCGGGCAAAGTCCCGTCCAACGTCCGCCGGGCTGTCGCTGTAGACGGTCATCCGGGCATAATCCCCCCGCAGCAGCCGGACCGCCTTTCCCTCAAACAGGTCGATGGCCGGTAAAATCAGCATGACCCTGACGGCCTTTCCTGCTCGGAGGGGCTCTTTTCCCCCGCGTCAAAGGCGAAGGCCCGGAGGATTTTCAGCCCCACGGTCCCGCTCTTCTCCGGGTGGAACTGGCAGCCGTACACGCTGCCGCGCTGCACCGCCGCCGTCAGCTCCGCGCCGTACTCCGTCGTGGCGGTGATGAATTCGCCGGGGCACTGGGCGGAGTAGGAGTGGACGAAGTAGACGCAGTCCCCCTCTTTGATGTGGGCAAACAGCGGCCATGGACCCTGACCGGAGTGCCCCTCCGTCCCTGAGCGGCTGAACTTAAGCGCGTTCCAGCCGATGTGGGGGATTTTCAGCCCCCGGGGGATGAACTCGGAGATGGGGCGGATCTCCCCGGGGATGAGGCCAAGGCCCTCGTGGGTGCCATACTCAAAGCTGCGCTCAAAGAGGAGCTGCATTCCCAGGCAGACGCCCAGGAAGGGCTTGCCCCGCCGGGCCTCCCCGATGAGCGTGTCCACCAGACCGGAGGCGCGCAGTTTCTTCGCCGCGTCGCCAAAGGCCCCCACGCCGGGCAGAACGATGCGCTCCGCCGCCTGGATTTCCCCGGCATCTGAAGTCACCTTCACCTCCTTCGCGCCAATGGCCGCGAAGGAGCTTTTGAGCGAGAACAGGTTGCCCACGCCGTAATCCACAATGGCAATCATTCACAGCACCCCCTTGGTGGATGGAATCTCGTCCGAAAAGGCCGGGTCAATGGCGGCAGCCTGCCGCAGGCTCCGGGCCACGGACTTGAAGGCCCCCTCGATGATGTGGTGGGAGTTTTCCCCCGCGAGCTGGCGGAAGTGCAGGGTGCAGGCGGCGCTCCGGGTGAAGGCCAGCCAGAATTCCCTGGCCAGCTCCGTGTCAAAGGTCCCCACCTTCTGCGTGGGGATGTGCATTTCCCAGCCCAGAAAGCCCCGGCCCGAAAAATCCACGGCAGAGAGGATAAGGGCCTCGTCCATGGGCAGGACCGTTGAGCCGTAGCGGAGGATGCCGCGCTTGTCCCCAAGCGCCTGAGCGAAGGCCTCCCCAAGGCAGATGCCCACATCTTCGACGGTGTGGTGGTCGTCCACATGCGTGTCGCCCCGGCACATCAGGTCCAGGTCAAACCGCCCATGCCGGGCGAAGAGTGTCAGCATATGGTCCAGAAAACCGCAGCCGCTGTGGATCTTCCCGGCCCCGCGGCCATCCAGCTCCAGCACCAGCGCGATGTCCGTCTCCGCCGTTTTCCGCGATACCTCGGCGTTCCTCATCGTGCCTCCTCCTCAATGCTTTTCAGCGCTTCCAGCAGGGATTCCATCTGTTCCCCTGTCCCGATGGTGATGCGGACACAGGGGACCAGCGCCTCCGGCGCGCTGTAGCACCGGACAAGGATTCCCCGCTCCTTCAGCTTCCGGGCCAGCTCCCCGCCGCCGAACCGGGGATGACGGGCCAGCAGGAAGTTGCCCAGAGAGTCCGTCACTTCAAAATTCATGGCCCGGAGCTTCTCCGCCGTGAAGGCCCGGTTCTCCATGATCGTCCGGCAGTTGGCCCGGGTGTATTCCCCGTCCTCCAGGGCCCCCAGCCCGGCGGCCAGCGTTGTCCCGCTGATGTTGTAGGGCGCGATGGAGTTCTTGAGGGTCATGAGGTCCCGGATCAGATCCGCCTGCCCCAGGCAGAGGCCCAGCCGCGCCCCGGCCAGAGAGCGGGATTTGGAGAAGGTCTGCACCACCAGCAGGTTGTCGTACCTGCGGATGAGGGGGACGCAGCTCTCGGCCCCGAAGTCCACATAGGCCTCGTCTATGACGACGATGTTGTCCGGGTTCCCCTGGATAATGCGCTCCGCTGCGGAGCGGGGGAGCGCCAGTCCCGTGGGGGAGTTGGGGTTGGCGATGAAGAGCGTCCGGCCAACCGGCCGGCTTACGCGGTCCACGGGGAGGGAGAAGTCGGGGCTGAGCGGAATCGTCTCAAAGGAAACGTGGTTCAGTCCCGCAAGGATTTCATAGAAGCTGTAGGTGATGTCGGGAAAGGCGGCGCCGCAGCCTGGGCCCGTGCCCGGACGGACAAAGGCCATGAAGATGAAGGACAGCGCCTCGTCGGACCCGCAGGTCAGCAGCACCTCCTCCGGCCGCAGGCCCAGAACCTCCGCGGCCTTCTCCGTCAGCTCGCGGCCATCGGGGTCGGGATAGAAGTTCTGTGTCCCGGCGGCCTCCGCCGCGCGTGCCAGAGCCCTGGGCGAGGGCGGGAAGGGGGACTCGTTGGTGTTGAGCTTCACAAACGCCCCTGCCTCGTGTTCCCCCGCCGTGTCATAGGGCACAAGGCCCCGGTATTTTTCATTGAGAAAGCGGCTCATGAGATAAAAGCTCCTTTCAAATTCCAGCTCAAATTCCAGCTTGACCCGCAGGCAGCTCCGCGGCGTTTGCCGGGGACTTCCGGGGGACAGAGACTCCGTCCGGAAGGCCTGCAGGACCGCCGCCTCTGCCGGGCGGCAATTTTATTCTTTTCCCTTCTCCATCCTTTCCAGCGCGCTCCGGGCGTGTCCGGTCAGGCCCTCGGCGCGGGCGAAGGCCGCCACGTCCGGGGCCGCAAGGCGCAGGGCCTCCGCGGTGTAGTAGGTGTACTGCGACTTCCTGACAAAATCATCCACGGAGAGCGGGCTGGAGAAGCGGGCCGTGCCGCTGGTGGGCAGCGTGTGGTTGGGCCCGGCGTAATAATCCCCCAGGGCCTCAGGACAGTGTCGCCCCAGGAACACCGACCCCGCGTGCCGCACCCGCCCCAGCCAGGCGAAGGGGTCCTCCACGCAGAGCTCCAGATGCTCCGGCGCAAGGGCGTTGGAGATGTCCAGGGCCTGAGAAATATCCTCAACAAGGATAATCTTTCCATTGCCGTCAATGGAGGCCCGGGCAATCTCCGCGCGGTCCAGCCGGGGGATCTGCACCTCCAGCTCCGCGCTCACCGCCCGGGCAAGCTCTGCTGAGTCCGTCACCAGCACGGCGCTGGCCATTTTGTCATGTTCCGCCTGGGACAGCAGGTCCGCCGCCAGCCACCGGGCGCTGCTTTTGCCGTCCGACACGATGAGGATCTCGCTGGGCCCGGCAATCATGTCGATGGCGACGGCTCCGAAGACCTGACGCTTCGCCTCGGCCACGTAGACGTTGCCCGGCCCCACGATTTTGTCCACCCGGGGGACGCTTTCCGTCCCCCAGGCCAGGGCTGCCACCGCCTGTGCGCCGCCGGCCTTAAAGATCCGGTCCACCCCGGCCACCTCCGCCGCGGCGAGGATAGCCGGGTTAAGGGTGCCGTCCTTCCGGGGGGGCGTCATCATCACCACCGTGCCGCAGCCGGCCACCCTCGCGGGGATGGCGTCCATCAGCACCGTCGAGGGGTAGGCCGCCGTGCCGCCGGGGACGTAAATCCCCACGCGCTCCAGAGGGAGAACCCGCTGGCCAAGAACGATGCCTCCCGCTTCTTCCGTGAGGATAAAGCCGCTGCGGACCTGCTGCTGATGAAAACGGCGGATGTTGGCCGCCGCCCGCTCCAGCAGCGCCATGAACTCCGGCCCCACGGCCGCCGCCGCCCGCTTCCGCTCCTCAGGCGTCGCCTCAACGGCGCTCAGTTTCACGCCGTCAAACTTTTCTTCATATCGGAGAAGCGCCGCGTCGCCCTCCTGCCGCACCTGGGACAGGATCTCCGCCACCGCCGCGCTGACCCGGGGCGCGGCGGCCTCCACGCCCCGGGCGAATATCTCGCTGTCCGGCACTTCGCCGTATTTCATGATCTTTATCATTGTATCTCTGCCTCCAGCCCGCGCAGAACCTCCTGAATGCGCCCGCCCTTGAACTTTGAACCCGCCTTGTTCGCGATGATCCGCGCACTGAGCTCCGCCACCGTGTCGATGACGTGCAGATGATTTTCCCGCAGCGTCGTCCCGGTCTCCACGATGTCCACAATCACATCGGAGAGTCCCAGGATCGGCGCAAGCTCAATGGAGCCCCGCAGCGGGATGATGTCGATGTCACGTCCCCGCTCCGCGTAGAACCTCCGGGCGATGTTGGGGAACTCCGTGGCGACGCGCAGCGTGCGCTCCGGGTCGTCGCGGAAGCCCTCAGGCGCCGCCACCGCCATGCGGCACACGCCGGTGCGCAGGTCCAGCAGCTCATAGACGTCCGGCCCATACTCCAGCAGAATGTCCCTGCCCGCCGCACCGATATCCGCCGCGCCGCGCTCCACGTAGATGGGCACGTCCGCCGGCTTGACCCAGAAGCAGCGCAGGCCAAGCTCCGGGTTCTCAAAGATCAGCTTCCGGCCCTTGTCCAGCGCGCCGGGGCAACCGAACCCCGCCCGCTCAAACATCCCGTAAACCCGCTCGCCCAGGCGCCCCTTGGGCAGTGCGATGCTCAGCATGGAACCTGTTGAAACGGCCTTCAATGTCCCTCACCTCGTCCTTCCGCCGGCCCGCGGAGGGCCCCGGTGTTGAATCCGAGGGGCTCCAGCAGGTCCATGTAGACGGCAAAGCCAATGGCGTGCCCTCCGGCGTGGCCCATCCGCTCCATCAGCCGGTCATACTGTCCGCCGGAGAGGACAGCTGCCGGGATGCCGTCGATGAACCCGCGGAACACAATGCCGTTGTAATAGTTCAGGTTGCTGACGGCGGAGAGGTCAACGTTGAGGCTCAGGGGGGCTTCTCCGGAGAAATCCGCCCCGTCCCCCAGGGCGCTCAGGATGCGCTCAAGCTGCTCCAGACATTTCAGGGCCGGTCCGCAGTCCGCCAGGTCCCGCCGCAGCGCCGGCAGGGCCTCCTCCGGCCGTCCGCAGTCCCCGACGAGGGCCCGCAGATATTTCGCCGTGTCCGTCTCCGCTCCGCACAGCCGGGTGAGCTCGTGGATGTTCTTCTCCGCCACGCACTGGATCAGCGCGGGGCGGGCGGAGGGCTCCGCCCTGTCGAGGACGGCGGAGAGTACCCCCAGGTGGGCAACGTCCAGCACCCGGGCCCGGGACTCCGCCACAAGGCTCAGGCTCTCCGCCGCGAGGGACAGCACCTCCCGGACGCAGCCGTCGTCCACGGCCCCCAGACACTCCAGCCCCACCTGGGGAATCTCGCGGAACGTGCCGCGCTTGCCCGCCTGACGCGGGGCGCGGTAGACGTTCTCGTCATAAAAAATTTTCTGCACCACGCCGGGCTCAATCCGCGCATGACGGACAATCGACAGCGTGACGTCAGGCTTGAGGGCCATCAGCCGGCCGTCGGTGTCCGTGAAGGTGAGGATGTCCCCGGAGGACAGGAAGTCCCTGTTCTGGGCGTAGAAGTCGTACTCCTCAAACTTGCTCATTTTGTAGCAGGCGTATCCGCGGCGCTGGTAGAGGCAGCGCAGGGCCAGAATGGCCCGTTCCCCGCCTTTAAGCGATGTGATGTCAATGTTCATTCCGTTTTCTCCTCCGAACCTCCCCGGAAAACTATAAGAATATGCCGATATTTTACCAGAGGCGGCAACGGGTTTGCAGATGGGGCTCATCGCCCCCCCCCGGGATGCCCGCGCCCCTCCGGGCTCCGTCCGGCGGTTGCACAGGGGTTTTTACTGATATAATAAAGGCACTGCTTTTCTGATTAAAATCACTTTATCATGGAGGGATGAGATGATGTCATGAGTGATGGGGCTATGAGGAAAAAGGCGCTTCACTTCATTTTGATGCTGCTCTTCGTCGCGGCCGTGGGAAGCTGGATTTACACCAGCGTCCGGGACGAGTTCCTGAAGCAGTCCCGGATTGGGCAGCGGCGCACGGTGGAGACCATCACTGCAGGCTATCCCGCTGAGGGCGGGGATGTGGAGGGCTGGCTCCGGCGCCTTTCGGGCGAGGGGGGCGCGGACTGCGAAGTGGCCCTGATTGACGGCCTTCCCGCCCCCGGGGATGAGATCCGGGTGCGGGGCAGCGCGGAGCTGGCCGCCCTGTGCCGGACATCCGCGGCAGACCCGGAGTTCAGCAGGGGAATCGATAACGCCGCCTACGAGGAGATCTACCGCAGCGTGAAGGACTGGACGCTGGGGGACCCCGCGGACGGCGCGGGGGGTGAAAGGGAGCGGGCGCTGTTCTTTGCCCCCGCGATGAACCCCAGTACCCACGAAATCAGCGGTGTGCTGGTCTTCGCCTTCAGCACCGGCGCGGAGCGGGGCTTTGTCCGGATGCTCAACACCCTCTTTGGCGCGGCGCTGCTGCTGTTTGTCATTGTCATCTGGCAGATGATGATGAGCCGGGACCCCATTGTGGGATTTGCGCTGGCCGGGCTGTTCCTGATGGCCCTGACCTTTGTGGCCTACCCGCTCTTTGAGGCCGTGCGTCTCTCCTTCCTTCAGAACGGCCGCTTCTCCCTGGAGATCTGGCGGACGATCCTGACCTCGGAGGGGTATCTGGACGCGCTGATGGGGAGTCTGAAGCTGGGCTGCTGGACGGCGACGGTCTCCACCTTTGTGGGGTTCCTGTTCGCCTTTGCCGTTACCCGCACCAACATCGTCTTAAAAAAGCTCATCTCCACGATGGGCGTCCTGCCGGTCATCTCGCCGCCCTTCTCGCTGACACTGTCCATCATCCTGCTGTTCGGCAACAACGGGCTTGTGACGCGCTGGCTGGGGCTGACGGGCACGGGCTTCACCATTTACGGCCTGCCGGGGCTCGTCCTGGTGCAGACCATGGGCATGTTCCCCATCGCGTTCCTGACGCTCACCGGCGTGCTGCAGGCCATCGACTCCACCTATGAGGAGGCGTCGCTGAACCTCTCGGCCAGCCGCCTCAAGACCTTCACCGCCATCACGCTGCCCCTGGCCGTGCCGGGGCTTCTGAGCGCGTGGCTGCTGGTCTTCACCACGTCGCTGGCGGACTTCGCCAACCCGCTGCTCCTGGCGGGGGACCTGCGGGTGCTGTCCCTGGAATCCTACATTGAGGTAACGGGCATGAACCGTCTGGGCCATGGCGCGGCGCTCTCCATCCTGCTGCTGCTGCCGACGCTGACGGCGTTCCTGGTCCAGCGCTTCTGGGTGGCGAGGAAGTCCTATGTCACTGTCACGGGCAAGCCCTCCGGCCGCGTCATGGAGCTGACGACGCCGGGGGTGAGAAAGCTGCTGACGGCGGTCATCTTCCTTATTATTATCTTCCTTGTTATGCTCTACGGGACGATCTTTGCCGGCTGCTTTGTCAAAAACTGGGGCATCGACTACACCTTCAGCCTGGAGAACATCACGGAGGCCATCACGCGCTCCCGGGACGCGCTGTTTGACACCGTGACGCTGGCCGCGGCCGCCACGCCCATCGCGGGGATCATCGCCATGATCGCGGCGCTGCTGATTGTGCGGCGGCACTTCCACGGAAAACGGCTGCTGGAGATGCTGCTGATGACGCCCTTTGCCCTGCCGGGCACCCTGGTCGGCATCAGCTACATCCTGGCTTTCAACCACGCTCCCATCATCCTGGTGGGCACGGCGGCCATCATCATCATCAACTACGTGATCCGCGAGCTGCCCGTGGGCATTGAGGGGGGCATCGCGTCCCTGCGGCAGATTGACCCCTCCATTGAGGAGGCGGCCACGGACCTGGGCGCGGACTCCGCCACGGTGTTCCGCACCATCGTCCTGCCGCTGGTGAGGCCGGCGTTCCTGTCCAGCCTGTCCTACACGTTCGTGAGGTCCATGACGGCCGTGAGCGCGGTCATCTTCCTGATCTCCGCCCGGTGGTACCACCTGACGGTGCTTATCTACAACTTCTCGGAGAACCTGCGCTTCGGGCTGGCGAGCGTGCTGTCCACCGTGCTGATCATCATCGTGTTTGGGGCCTTTGGGCTGATGAGGCTTCTCGTCCGTGAGAACGAGAACCTGATGAAGAACGTAACCTGATGGGGACGTCCCCTTATTCGGGCTTGACGAATTGGAGGCAGAGATTATGGCAGAGACATCCGTAAAGGTGGCGGCAAAGTCGAAGTCCGTCACGTTTGAGGGAATTACAAAGATATTTAAGGACCCGCAGTCCGGCCAGGACGTGAAGGCGGTGGACAGCGTCTCCTTCCGCATTGAGCCGGGGGAGCTGGTCACGCTGCTGGGGCCCTCCGGCTGCGGCAAGACGACGGTGCTGAGGATGCTTTCGGGCTTTGAGCCGCCCACGGCGGGGCGCATCCTGATTGGTGAGACGGACGTGACCCAGACCCCGCCCAACA
>JAILIX010000072.1 GCA_024695065.1 Fretibacterium sp.
TCGAGATCTGGACGAAGCCCAGCCGCAGGGAGAAGAACAATCCCGTGCCGCAGAGCAGGGGGATGAGGAACTCCGTTCCCCACAGGAAACCGTTGGCCTTGCTCACCCACTGCAGGAGCTGGTCAAAGAACGGTGACGACAAAATACCTTCCATTACACTTGCCCCTTTCTAAGAAAGAAATTGTACTTTATTCTAACACATTTTTACGCAATTTGAACAATATGTGCAAACATCTTTCATCCTTCAGATTCTCTGGTTCTCAAGCCAGCTCTGGAGGATAAGCGCGGCGGCCACCTTGTCCACCCGCCCGCGGCGGCCCTTCCGGGAGACGTTGGCCTCCAGCAGCGCCCTCTGGGCAATCACCGTGGTGAAACGTTCATCCCACGTGGCGAACTCCCGCTCCGGGTGCGCCGCCTTCAGCTCCTCCACAAGCGCCGTGATGCGCCGGGCCTCCGGGCCCCCGGTCTCATTGGTGCGCGCCGGCATCCCCACGAGGACCAGCGTCGGGTCATACTCCTCAAGGCACGCCTCAAACCGCTGCCGCCAGCTTCCCTCCCTACCGGAGACGGGCCAGACGTCGAGCCCCTGGGCGATGAGCCGCCGGGGGTCCGACAGGGCCGCCCCCACGCGGACGCTGCCAATGTCCAGCGCCAGTACGCGGCCCGGCACCCCCTCCGCAGGCTCCGTCATGCCTTGACCTGCTCCCTGAGCATCGCCTCAACACGGGTCAGAGCCTCTTCCAGCTTCGCGCCGTCCTTGCCGCCGCCCTGGGCCGTTGTGGGCCGGCCGCCGCCCTTGCCGCCCAGCATGACGGACGCCTCCTTCACCAGCGCCCCGGCGTTGGCCCCCAGCTTCACGGCCCGGTCATCGGCCATCACCACAAGCTGGCAGCTCTCATCGTCGCCGACGGAGACCAGCACAGCCACCGTAGGTTCCGGCCGGGCCTTGGCTTTATCTCCCACCTCGCGCAGAACGTCGGGCTTCACGTTGGGGAACCGCCCCACCTGGAGCAGGACGTCTCCCACCTTGCGGCGCTCAAGGAACCGGTCGCAGTTCTCCGTCAGCTCCCGCAGCTTCACGGCCTGGAGCTCGTTCTTCATCCGGCGGAGATCATCCACAAGGCCCTGCGCCTTCTCCTTCAGCCCATCCTCGTCCGTGGAGAGAAGATCCGTCATGGCGCTCCGCAGCCCAAAGAGCTTCTGAAGGACTGCAAGCACGTTCAGCCCCGTTGTGGCCAGGATGCGTCTGGTCCCGGATCCCACGCTCTCCTCCCGCAGAATCTTGAAGCAGCCGATATCGCCCGTCGCCCGGACGTGCAGTCCGCCGCAGAGTTCCATGGAGAAGGGATCTTTTTCCCCAGACTCCGGGGCCACGGAAACCACCCGGACAATCTCGCCGTACTTTTCCTCAAACAGCGCCCTGGCCCCCAGTTTCTGGGCCTCCTCGCGGCGGTACTCCTTCGTCGTGACGGGAGTGTTGGCAAGGATCTGCCGGTTGACAATGCGTTCCACCTCATCAATCTCCGCCCCGCTCATGGGGGAATGGTGGGTGAAGTCAAAACGCAGAAACTCGTCCGCCACCAGCGAGCCCGCCTGACGGACGTGGCGGCCCAGCACACGCCCCAGCGCCTCGTGCAGAAGGTGCGTTGACGTGTGGTTGCGGCGGATGGCGCTCCGGCGCTCCTCATTGACCTGACAGCTCACGGTCTCACCTGCGGCGATAGACGCCGGTCCCGCCAGCTCCGCCAGCCTGACCGTGTGGACAATGATTCCTCCGTGGGGAACCGTGTTCAGGACCTCAAGGAGAGCGTTGCCCACAGTGATGGTGCCAATATCCCCCACCTCGCCGCCGCGCTCCGCGTAGAAAGGCGTTGTGTCCAGCACCAGCTCAAACTCCCGCGGGGGCTGGTCAATTTTATCCACACGGCCCTCCGGCGTCAGCAGGGCAACAATCTTCCCCGTGCCCGACGCGCTCTCATAGCCGGTGAAGCGCGTGGGGCCAGACTCATTCTCCAGCTCCGTGTAGATATCGCCGGCCAGGGCACT
>JAILIX010000087.1 GCA_024695065.1 Fretibacterium sp.
GGATATCATTCCCATTGCCATACGGACCCCCATCGTATCGGCTTGTCTAGGCCGTGATTATCTTGTGTCTTTCCAAGATAAAATTATACCCCTTCGAAAAAAATGTTTGACAGAAACACTGACTCTTTTAAATTTCCTCTGGATGAGTTACACTTAATACGTAACCTTTGAAGAATAGGACTACGGGAGGGTGCGGAGGATGAATAAGCATGTCAGGGGAGGGGCGGAGGCACAGTGAGCCGGAGCAACATTTATACGTCCTGCCTCAAGAGGGTGCTGGATATCCTCCTCTCTCTGACAGGATTGATTGTTCTCTCCCCCCTTTTTCTTTTTATCTCTCTGGCCATTGTCTTGAATGACCCGGGGCCTGTCCTTTTTTCTCAGCGTCGTATGGGGCGGGGCAAAACTTTCTTTATCATGCACAAGTTTCGCTCCATGAAGCGGTCTGCTCCCGGCGATGTCCCCACTCATCTGTTGGAAAACCCGGAACGTTACATCACGCGGGTGGGGCGCGTCCTCAGAAAGTACAGCCTGGACGAACTGCCGCAGATATGGGATATCTTCGTGGGCAATATGAGCGTTGTAGGGCCCCGTCCTTTGCTGTGGAACCAGGAGGATCTTATCATTGAACGTGATAAATACGGCGCTAACGATATTACTCCCGGCCTGACCGGCTGGGCGCAAATCAATGGTCGGGATGAGCTGGAGATTCCTCTCAAGGCAAAGCTTGACGGAGAGTACGCGGCAGCTTTGAGGAAAGGCGCGCTTTCCGGCTTTTGGATGGATTTCATCTGTTTCTTCGGGACGTTCCTTAAGGTGTTCCGCGCCAGCGGCGTGGTGGAGGGCCGCAAACCTCTCCCCGGTGAAGGCGGCAGAGACGGTGACAGAGACGCGGGCTTTGACGACTTCGGCTTCAAAAAAATTTTTACGATAGACAGGACAGCTCAAAAAAAAGTTCTGATTACCGGTGCGAATTCTTTTATTGGAACGTCTTTTGAGGCGTGGGCCCACGAATATTATCCGGAGAATTTTGAAATTGATATCCTTGACCTGCATAAGGACTCCTGGCGGGACTGGGACTTCAGTGTCTATGACGTGGTTTTCCATGTGGCGGGTATTGCTCATGCTGATGTTGGCAATGTTTCGAATGAGGCGAAGACTCTCTATTACAATGTAAACACACACCTGGCGGAAGAGACGGCCCAAATGGCCAGGAGAGCGGGTGTAAGGCAGTTTATCTTTATGAGTTCCATGATTATTTATGGCGAGTCACATGTCCGCGGAGAACGGATAACAAAGGACACTGTCCCCTGTCCCGCCAATTTTTATGGTGACAGCAAATGGCAGGCGGATAGGGGAGTCCGGGCCCTGCAGACGGAGGACTTTAAGGTGGCAGTGCTCAGGCCGCCAATGGTTTATGGCAGGGGCTGCAGGGGAAATTATCCGCTGCTTGCCAGACTGGCAAAGCGGCTTCCTGTGTTCCCGGATTTTGATAACGAGCGGTCCATGCTCTACATTGATAACCTTACGGAGTTCCTTTGCCTCCTGATGCTCACGGGCGAGGGAGGGATTTTCTTCCCCCAAAACGCGGAGTACACCCGAACAGCGGATATGGTGCAGATGATTGCGCGGACGTCTGGACGCAGGCTTTCTGCAACACGGCTGCTCAATCCGGCTGTGGCGTTAGCACTTCACATTCCCGGCAAAATCTCCGGTCTTGCTCATAAGGCCTTTGGGAACATGGCCTACGACCAGGAGATAAGCCGTTACGAGGGGCTGGATTATCAGAAAGTCTCCCTTGAGCAGTCGATTCAGGACATGGAGAGGAAGACAGGATGACAACGAGAGGGGCAGGGGAGTTTATCTCTCCTGATTTAAAGAAGAAAGCTTTGTTTGTCGCGTCGGTCGCCTCCATGATCGATCAGTTCAACATCCCCAACATCCAGCTTCTTCAGGATATGGGGATGGAGGTTGATGTGGCCTGTAATTTCGAAAAGGGCAGCACATGCCCCCCGGAGAAGATTGAGCAGCTTCTGGCCTTGCTGAACACTCTGGGAGTCAACTGCTATCAGTTGGACTTTGACCGGCACACATCGAACCTGAAGGGGCACGTGAAGGCGTACCGGCAGATGAGCGAGGTCTTAAGGGGAGAGAGAGTTCCGGTTGGGAAAGAACACCACTCCGGAGGAAACTATACCTTTGTCCACTGCCACAGCCCAATTGGTGGGGTGATCGGCCGGCTCACGGCCTGGCGGCATGGTGGGATTAAGACAATCTACACGGCCCATGGTTTCCACTTTTACAATGGAGCCCCACTTGGAAACTGGCTGGCATTCTATCCTGTTGAGAAGACCATGGCC
>JAILIX010000045.1 GCA_024695065.1 Fretibacterium sp.
CTTCACCTTTTATATTCCTCAAACGGATGGGCACTTCGCCGCAAGCCTCGCCGTCATTCCCCTTCAGCTTTTGGGCTATTATCTGGCCGTGGCGCGGGGCGTGGATGTGGATAAGCCGAGAAACCTGGCCAAGAGCGTCACCGTGGAATAGATAAGGAATAGATAAGCAGAAAGGGGGACCGGACGGTCCCCCTGAACTTCCGTCTGAACCGCCTTGCGGCGTGAGCGGTGGAATCAGAAAACGGCGTAGTCGTTGTCACGCAGGTCGGCGATGAACATGTGACCCGGCGCATGGGTGATGGCGAAATCCGGCTTTGCCGCCATGATCACCGCCTGGGGCGTCACGCCGCAGGCCCAGAACACCGGCAGCTCGCCCGGACGGATTTCCACAGAGTCCCCAAAGTCTGGCTTGTTGATATCCTTGATTCCGATGGCTTCCGGGTCCCCGATGTGAACCGGAGCGCCGTGGACAGCCGGAAAACGCCCCGTGCAGAGCACGGCTTTGGGGACCAGCGAGGCCGGAATGGGCCGCATGGAGACAACCATGGGGCCGCTCAGGCGCCCGGCGGGCTCGCACTGGATGTTCGTGATGTACATGGGGACGTTGCGGCCGCAGGAAATGTGGCGAACCTCGATGTTCGACTGGAGCAGCGCGCCCTCGAAGGAGAAGGAACAACCCGTCAGGAATCCCACGAGGTCGTCCCGCCAGTATTTTGTGACATCCGTCACCTCATCTGCCAGCTCACCGTTCTTCCAGATGCGGTAGCGCGGGATGTCCCTGGCAATGTCCGCCCCCGGCGCAATCAGCTTCGGCTCTGTTTTGCCAGGTTCCGTGACGTCAAGGATGGGGCATGGCTTGGGGTTGCGCTGGGCGAAGACCAGAAAATCATAGGCCAGATCCTTTGACAGGACGACGAGGTTCGCCTGAACATAGCCCCCGCACATCCCGGAGGTGGGCCGGTCCCACTTTCCATCGCGAATCATCCGGCGTACTTCCTGAGGACTGTTTTTTGCGTAGTCGCTTGGCTTTGTCATATAAGGACACCTCCCGTTGGTTTTATTGAGTGTGGTTTAAACAAGAAGTCTGTCCCCCGCAGACAGGGGACAGGGGGGAATCAGGTCCCCCCTGAATCAGATTTAAAACATCCCGCTCAAGGGTACGATTTCAATCCCGGCTTCAAGCAGCCGGGTACGCAGCGTCTGTGCCATCTGAACCGCTGTGGGGGAGTCCCCGTGAAGGCAGATGGAATGCGGGCGAAGTTTGACAACCGTCCCGTCAATCGCCTCGACGACCCCCTCTTTGACCATACGGATGACACGCCGGGCCGCTGTCTCCACATCCCGGACAAACGCGCCCTCCATCTTCCGGGGGACAAGGGTGCCGTCGTTCATGTAACCCCGGTCCGCAAAGGCTTCTGCCGCGTAGGGGACACCGACCTTTTCGGCTGCTTCATCGAACCTGGAGCCTGCCAGCCCCATCAGGATAATCCCCTTGCCGCTGTCCTTAACGGCCTGAGCCAGGGCGGTCGCTTCCTCAATTTTTTTGGCGGCGCTGTTGTACATAGCCCCATGGGGCTTCACGTGCTGAAGTTTTGTCCCCGCGGCCTCACAGAACGCCTTGAGGGCCCCAATCTGGTAAAGAGCATCCGTGTAAAGCTCGTCAGGGGAGCACGCCACAGCGCGCCGCCCAAAGCCCACGAGGTCCGGGTAGCCGGGGTGAGCCCCGACAGCCACACCGGCCTTTATTGCCGCTTCGACGGTCTTCTTCATCACCAGCGGATCCCCTGCGTGAAAACCGCAGGCCACATTAGCCGAGGAGACGAAGGTGAGGACATCCGCGTCCTGCCCCATCTTCCAGGCGCCGAAGCTCTCGCCAAGATCGCTGTTCAAATCCACCTTGCAAGCCATGTTGTTACCCCCTTACTCTGTCCTTTCCCACGTTACAAAGAACTTCTCGCCGTTTACCGTGATATTCATCGCGCCGCTGGAAGCCCCGCACTGCCGGACACTGCTGCCCTGAGCCGCAGCGCTGACCGGTACGGTGCTCCCTGGCTTCACGCTCTGAGGCCGGGAAGGAGGATTGGTCAGAACGGCCGCGACATGGGCGCGAAGCGCTTCAAGGGCTGATGCCTCCGCTTTTGAAAGCTCGATGCCCGCTTCCTGGGTGATCCGGGAAAAGCGCACCGGAGACCCCGGAAGGAACTGGCTGAGACGGGCCACGTCCAGAGCGTGAACAACCCCGATCTTTACGTAGCCGCCGGTGGTCTGGCGGTCGGCCATCATCACGATGGGCAGACCCTGACCCGGCACCTGGACAGCCCCCATGGGGATAGCGTCGGACACGATGTCCGGCCCCCTGACGTGCTCAATGGGGGTTCCCCCTTCCATGCGGCAGCCCATCCGGTCCGAGGAGGCGGAGAGCCGGTACTCTGTTTCAAAGAAGGTCTTAACGCCCTCCGGCCGGATGTACGAGTCCTGAGGGCCCGGCACCGTCCGGAGCGGCGCTTCGCCATACTCTGGACGCAGGGATTCCGGGCACTCCGTCCCCGCCGCGTATTTCCCCGGCTCGCCGGTGACCAGCACGTCGCCCTTCTGAAGCTTCCGCCCCTCAAGGCCGCCGATCCCTGCCTTCATATAAGTGCTGCGGCTGCCCATGACCAAAGGAACGTCAATGCCCCCGCTGGTGCAGAGGTAAGCCCTCAGCCCTTTCCGGGGCCCGCCGAAGGACAGCACGTCCCCCGTCCTGACGGGCACGGCCGTCCAGTTCGCGATGGGCTGGCCGTTGAGCCTGGGGGAGAGGTCACCGCCTGTGACGGCTATCGCGCCCTCTCCCTCAAAGCGGATGGAGGGGCCCATCATGGTGATTTCCAATGCCGCCGCTCCATCCGGGTTGCCCAAAAGAATATTGCCGCGCACCAGAGCCGGAGCGTCCATCGCGCCGCTGACAGGCATCCCGATTGCCTGATAGCCCCAGCGCCCAAGGTCCTGAATCGTGGTCAGTGCGCCGGGGGACTGAATGAACAGTTTCATTTTCCCGCCTCCCCCGCTGAAGGGGCCGCGCCCCTCTGCCGGTACTCAATCCTGTATGTTCCGGCCCTGGCCTCACTCTCAATTTCCCGGTAGCGCTCCATGGTGACAGGGTAGAAGCGCACCCACATTCCCGCCTGAATGGCCACCGCCGGATCGCGGCCGGGGTCGTAGAGGTCATAGGGGACCCGCCCGATGATCCGCCAGCCTCCGGGGCTGGCAATGGCGTAGGCCCCGGCCTGAGCTCCGCCAATGGCAACGCTGTTGGCCGGGATGGACTCCCGTGGGCTCTTGAGGCGGGGCGTCTCCAGGGAAGGGTCCATACCCCCCAGGTAGGGGAAGCCGGGCGTGAAGCCATTCATGAAACAGTAAAGCGGCGATTCGCAGTAACGCTTCACCACCTCCTCCGGAGAGAGATGGGTGTGCTCCGCCACATCGTTCAGGTCCGGCCCCACCTCTCCGCCGAAGAACACGGGCACGCAGACCTCAGTGGCAGAGGCGGTGTCCGTCTCATCCGAGGAAAGCTGCGCCAGTTCCTGCTCCAGACGTGCCTTCAGACCGGGAAGGTCCACCGTCACGGCGTCAAAGTAAATGGAGAGAGAACGATAGGTGGGCACCAGTTCCCTCAGCCCGTCAAAGGGCTTTTCTGACAGCCGCCGCCTCAGGGTCTGCACCCGTCCGTTGATGGCCATGTCAATCTTCTCGCCGAAGTCAACAAAGAGGCATGTTTCCCCCGCCGGAAGGATTTGGGCTGTTATCTCAGTTTTGGACTCCATGCCGGCATCACCCAAAAATCTTCATGATGTTCGGAACCGCCTGGATGCCCATCCAGAACGTGAACACCACCACTGCCCAGCCGGCGGCTGTCAGCAGGACCGGGTGATTGTATTCGTCGCCGACGACGTTCTTTTTATACGCCCCAAGAAGGATGCAGCCCAGGGCCAGGGGCAGGATGAGCCCGTTGACGGAACCGGCCGCGATCAGCAGCGCCACGGGGTTGGCCACGAAGATGTTGATGGCCGTCGAGGCGCAGATGAAGCCAATCATCCACCAGCGGTAGTTGCGGTCAATGCCGCCGAAGAGAGAGCGCAGGAAGGAGACGGATGTGTAGGAAGCGCCGATCACGGAGGTGACGCCCGCTGCCCAGAGCACCACGCCGAACATCCGGTAGCCCAGTTCCCCCGCGCCCTTTCTGAAGGCGTCCGCCGCCGGGTTGCCCTTTTCCAGCACCACGGCCGGCTCGCCCGCCGCGACGTAAACCACGCCCAGCACGGCGAGGAAGAGCAGGATACGCATGATGGACGTGACGATGATTCCGTTCATGGCGCCCTTCGTGGCGTCCCCCGCGTCGCGGACGCCTGCGTCAATGAGGCGGTGCGCGCCGGAGAAGGAGATGTAGCCGCCGACAGTTCCACCGATGAGCGTCAGGATGACCGTCCAGTTGATGACGCTGGGCATGACAGCCTCACGGGCAGCCAGAGCCGCAGGCGGGGAGGACTGCACCGTGACGTAGAGCATCAGGGCGATCATGAGAAGGCCAAGGAGCTGGGTGAAATAGTCCATCGCCTTGCCAAGGTCCTTGTTCAGGAAGATGAAGATGGCGATGGCCGCGCTGATGGCCGCGCCGTAGGGCAGGGGAACGCCCGCCAGCGTGTTCAGGCCCAGGGCCGCGCCGCCCACGTTGCCGATGTTGAAGGCCAGACCGCCCAGAGCCACCGCGAGGGCCAGAAGATAACCAAGGCCAGGGATGACCCTGTTGGCAATGTCCTGAGCCCTGAGACCGGATACACAGATGATCCGCCAGATGTTGAGCTGTACGACAGCCGTCACGATAATCGTCACACCGATGGCAAAAGCGGCGCTCGCCACAAGCTGCTGGGTAAACACCGTCGTCTGCGTCAGGAAGCCTGGCCCGATGGCCGATGTCGCCATCAGGAAAGCTGCCCCAAGAAGAACCTGCAAAGTCCCTTTCTTACCGCTCATGTTCATACCTCCATTTTGTGGAAAGATTTAAAAATAATATAATATTTCCCCCCCTGCCTGTCAACAAAAAAAAGCCCCCTCAGGCGGGGGCTGTGAATAACAAACTATAAACGGGAGGAGGATGGCTCTTCAGCGGAGAGGGACTGCCCCTCCCTGCCGGATTGGCTACGTCCCCTTTCCCCGGCCGCCCTTGCCCGAACGCTCTTCAAAGGGCGCGCGCCACATGAACTGACGCTTTGATGCCGAAGCCCCGCTCAGAGGCAGTTCCACCCAGCCCCATGGCGTAACAAGGATGAAACGCAGCGTGATTCCCTGACTGCCCAGCGCGTCAACATGCGCGGCATAGCGGACAACGTCATCAAAAATAAACGTGTCGCTGATAATCCACACGCGCCTGCAGTGGGGACGATTAAAAACCGCCGCATAGTCAATCGCTGTGCGGAGGCCGCTTTCGTAGTCAGGCGGGGTGAGACTGACTACCACCACATCGGGGCGTCCCTCCGGCCGGCGGATATTGGGGATTAAATCCACCTTGTCCTCCAGCTCTCCCAGCCGTTCAAAAAGCGTATCCATCCCTTCGCTCTCGTTTTCCTCCCCATCGTCTTCAAAAAGAGCCGTAAAAGGATCCAGACCCTTTTCTGCCGGGGCGTTGATGGTCTCCCTCATCCACCCCTGAATTTTGGCCAGCGCGTCAAGAATATACTGCGGGTATTCGGTCTCGGAGATAGCTGACAGGAGGTCGCTGATGGTGAGACCGTCTCCCTTATTCGGATTTGAACTCAGAGGGACGTTTCCCCCCTCGAACCCCCCAGGCGGGGTCATGCCCTGCTCGTGATTCATGTTTTCCTCCCTGACCCACAAAGTGGGGTTCCTGCCGCTTTCAGCTCAGGGGGCTGTCGGATTTAAGCTCAGGGGGCTCTCGGATTTGAACTCAGGGGGATGCTTCGCCCCCCGAACCCCCCAAGGCCCCCCTGAAACCCCCAGCGCCCCCCTGAAACCCCCGGATTTAAGCTCAGGGGGGTGTCCTGCCCCCCTGAAACCCCCATGCGGCTTGCCGGCCGCCCACATCTGCATAAGTATAGCACAGATAATACCGCCGCTGTGAAAGCCCTCCCCGAATTTAAGCTCAGGGGAAGGCCTTGCCCTCCTGAACCCCTCAAAAGGGGATTTCAGGCGGGGACCCTTTGAGTTAAACTATGAGCTTTAAAACTATGAGGCCGGTCCCAATGACAGTCGAAAGAACGGTGTGGCTTTCGCTCCGCCACAGAATCTGCGTGTCAAAGGGGCCATGAAGACGTTCCCCAAGCGTGGACAGAGATTCCCTGCGGGGAAAGAACATCCCGGTCGTCCCCTGATAGGTGCGGTACTCCTCCCCAAATTTTGAGAGGAGGAAGGACTCCTCGCAGGGGATAATAATCATTCCATAGAGAATGATAAATCCCAGTGCAAAGAGAAGAATGGCCCAGGGACCCGCCATGATTGCCCAACCCAGACCGATGAGCCCGTTTCCGAAGTACAACGGGTTTCGCATCAGCGCGTAGGGCCCCCATGTCGCCAGCCTCTCCGCGCCCACGGACTCACCGCGGTAGCGCCCAATAGACCCCGCAGCCCAGAAACGCCACAACTGCCCCAGCACCACAAAGACCAGCCCGGTGTACATCGAGCGCACCGTGGGGCGGGCGAGGAAGAGAATCAGGATAAAGAGGAGCGTCCACAGCCCCCCCCGCATTTTGAAAACCCAGGCCCCCAGACGGCCGCTGTTCACTTTTCCTCCCCCGCCGGGGTTTCCTTCAGGACCTCTGACTCCGGAGCTGCGCCTTTGTGAAGGTCTTCCGAAACACCCCAGCCCAGCATGCGGATGACCACAACAATCCCCATAAAGATGGAGAGATAGTCTGTGAAGAAACGGCAGATGACAGCCATTATACCCGCCATGTGCGCGGGCATCAGTGTGCTGTAAAGCAGCGCGCCCCCTCCCTCTGCGACGCCGCTGCCGCCGGGGGTGGGGACAAAGTAGAGGATAAACATAAAGACAGCCTGAGTTGCTATCGTCTGAGCATAACTGAAGGGCAGCCCCACAGCGTACATCAGCACGGGCAGAATGGTGAAGAGCGCGAGCAGATGAAGAACGGAGAGCACTGCCGACAGGGCCAGCCAGCCCTTCCCTGAGTCAAACGCCAGCTTAAAGTTGAGAATGTAGTTGTCCATCTCGCGGTCCAGCCAGTTGACGCAGGCCATAACGGCACGCCGGGAACGAATAAGCTTCAGTTTGTGAAGCCACAGGATAACGGTGTTCCCCACTTTTTTAAAGACGCCGGGGAAGAGCACCGTAAAGAGAATAAAAGCCCAGAGGAGGATGATGACAACGAAGACGTAGTAGGTGAGTCCCTTCAAAAAGGGGCTTCGGTCCATCATCTCAGGGTCCCAGAGGAGCGCCGCCGGCACGGAGAGGCTGAGAATCATAATCGTCAGCATCGTACGGATAAGGGTAATGGCAATGCCCTTGCCCACGGGGACACCCTTCTTGTAGAGGACGTATACCTGGAAGGGGCCGCCGCCGCTCTGCATGGGGGTCACGGCGCTGCCAAAATAGTTGAGCCACGTCAGGACGATTCCCAGCCGGAATGAGACTTTTTCCTTCGCGGCCCGGGCCAGAGCGCAAAACCTCCCCGCGTCGCAAGTCCATGCAAAAAAGACCGCCCCCAGTGCCACAAGCAGCATAGACTTGTCCGCAGCGAGAAGAGAGTCCAGTGTCTCCTGGTTTACACTCTTGACGATGACAATCGCGTTGGCCCCAAATGCCAGCAGAATAAAGATGATAAGGCCTTTTCTAAGGGACAAAACAGTTTTCCTCCTCTACTGTAAGCCGGCGCGCAGGCCGGAGAGATCCTTTACCCTCTGAGCCAGAGTTTTGATGCTGGGAAGCAGTTCCCATCTCAGGGTTTGAGCCATCGCTGCGAAGTTCCCCTCGTCCGCAAGGCGAACCAAAAGCCTCAGCGTCTCAAGGATTTTCCCCGTCATTGCAGCCTCCTCATCGAGGCGGACGGGTACCGGCATAAAGGTGCGTGACCGGTCGTAGACCCCGATAAGCCAGCCCAGACCATCAAAGAGACAGGGCAGCGTGGGAAGCGCTTTTTCCACCTCTCCACACTCAAATTTCGACGCAGCCTCCTCCGTCCCTGCCATCAGTTTTTGCGAGTACTCAACGGCAGTGTCCAGACTTTCGCGCAGCAGAGTGCGGATCGGCGTCAGCATAAAAGCAACAGTGTGCCCCGATTCCTTGCCCGCCATGAGTTTGAGAGAGCCAAAGACCTCAGCATCCACTGTCATCCCATCGATGCGAATATCCGCAAGGACACGTCCGGAGCGTGCAGCCTCCTCGTTCACCGCTGCCAGAATCTCCTCCGGTGAGGCCAGAAGGGAGAGTTCTTTCCGTTCCTGATTGTCCACCCATACCTTCATGACGGCCCTCCATCATTTTCAGCATCTTTTTTATTTTAGCACAAGCCACGGCTGCCCGGAGACCCCTAAACTTTACCCGCCCTCCCTCCGATACTGCATACAGAATGATACGCCTCCAGTGTCTTCTCCCAATGGGGGGGTAGAGGGGGGCTTGACACCCCCTAAGCTTAAATTCGGGAGGAAACCCGCTTTGCGGGCCCTGGGGGTTTCAGGGGGGGCAAATCCGAGACCCCCCTGAGTTCAAATCCGGCAGGAAACCCACTCTGTGGGCCCTGGGGGTTTCAGGGGGGGAATCCGAGCCCCCCTGAGTTCAAATGTGGGAGGAGAGTTTTTTTATGGCAGATATGACTGTATCCGGCATTGTCTCCGGAATGGACTGGGAGGGCATGATCACCCAGATGGTGGAAAATGCCCAGAAGCCTGCTCAGGTCCAGATAAACAAGCGGACAAACCTGACGAATAAGAAGGCCCTGTTTGAGGAAATGCAGGAGCTGACTGAGACTATGCAGAGCTCCCTCACCACCCTGCGCCTGTCTTCAACCTACGAGGCCAAGAAGGTTGATCTTGAACGGCTGGACAGCACCGCGTCCGCCAAGGGCGTGTTGACGGCGAAGGTGAACGCCGACGCCGTCCCCGGCGTGTACACCGTGGAGGTGAAGCAGCTTGCCAAGGCACAGACGATACGTTCCAATCAGCTTACGGATCAGATCGGAACCAGTGCCCTGGGGGGTAATGAGACCTCCACGCTGTGGATCAGCAATATGGGACAGAAGGTGGGCGTCGAGGTCAAAAGCACAGATACGCTGAAGTCCCTGGCCACCCGCATCAACAATACCATCAAGACCCTGAGCACCCCGATGAGCCTGACTGCCTCCGTGGTGGACAACCGGCTTATCTTCAAGAGCGACAACACCGGCCTTGCTGAGACCACATCCACGGAGACCGTTACCTACAAGAGCGGGTCAAACACAGCTCTGAGCACGCTTTCTGTGAATCTGGACACGCTTTCAGCCGGAGACGTTGTCATCACGGATACCAGCGAGAACAGCACCACCAAGGGGCAGAAATGGACGAGCGGCACAGATTTCGATATCGTTCAGGGGGCCGGCGGCAGCGAGGTCCGCTGGCGAACAAACGAGGCTGCTACCATTCCTCCCACTGAAAGTTACATTGTGAAGTACACAGCGGAGGCGGATGATGTGTACACGTCTCCCTCAGCCATCACCCGCGGCTCCTCCAGCGTGGATTCCAAAGTGCTGGACTTTACGCCCACCGATAACGACGGCAATCTCAGCTCCCGGATGACCATTACGGACGCCGACGGTTTTACCTACACCTGCGGCACGGACTTCACGGTCAGCGGTACGTCCATCCGCTGGGTGACAGGGGCAGGGCCGGACGCGGGCACGACCTACACGGTGAACTACACCGCGGAGGGCGGTGAATCCTTCGATATTGACATGACCCGGGGCAGCACGGATACGCTGACATGGGAGGAAGATGTTTCCTACAGCGACCTCAGCGGGCAGAACCTCATCATC
>JAILIX010000097.1 GCA_024695065.1 Fretibacterium sp.
CTTCGGGACAAAGGCCCTGCTGCCCTATCAGCTTCTTGTGATGGCCTTCATCTTCACCGGCAGCGTGCTGAAGATCGACCTGGTCTGGGAGCTTTCCGACTTCTTCAACGGCATCATGGTCATTCCCAACCTCATCGGCATCCTTCTGCTGAGCGGCAAGGTTGTCCGTCTGCTGGACGAGTACAACAAGGGCATTGCCTACGACCGCGAGGCCATTCTGAACGGGAAGTAGAAACGAGCTCTGCTTTTAAGCACGAACTGCCGCTCCTCATGGAGCGGCAGTTTTTTTGGCTTTATCCCCGGGCTTTATTTCATCCCGGCAGGGATTTTCCAAGGCTGTCCGCGGGCCGACCGCCGGCAGCCTGTCAATGTTGCGGCGCGCCGGCGCCGGGGGCATGAGTGCGTAAAAAAAACCGTCCCCCCTGAAAGCGGGGGGACGGCACAGCAGACTATGTTCCGTTTACAGTTTCGGGCCGGCGACAACCAGAGCCTTGCCGGCTTCGTTGCCCTCGTACTTTTTGAAGTTCTTGATGAAGCGTTCCGCAAGGTCCTTTGCCTTCGCTTCCCATTCGGACCCGGCCTTGTAGGTGTCGCGGGGATCGAGGATGCCGGAGTCAACGCCCGGCAGAGCGGTGGGAACCTCAAGGTTGAAGATCGGAATCTTCTTCGTCGGCGCCTTCAGAACATCTCCGTTCAGAATCGCGTCGATGATGCCGCGGGTGTCTTTGATGGAGATGCGCTTGCCGGTGCCGTTCCAGCCGGTGTTCACCAGGTACGCCTTCGCGCCGCTCTTCTTCATGCGCTTCACCAGTTCCTCGCCGTACTTGGTGGGATGCAGCTCAAGGAACGCCTGTCCGAAGCAGGCGGAGAAGGTCGGGGTCGGCTCCGTGATGCCGCGCTCCGTGCCGGCCAGCTTCGCCGTGAAGCCGGACAGGAAGTAGTACTGGGTCTGCTCCGGCGTCAGGATTGAGACAGGGGGCAGCACGCCAAACGCGTCCGCGGACAGGAAGATAACGTTGTTTGCCGCGGGCCCGGCGGAGATGGGACGCACCTTCAGGACGATCTTTTCGATGTGGTTCAGCGGATAGGAGACGCGGGTGTTCTCAGTGACGGACTTGTCCGCAAAGTCAATCTTGCCGTTCGCGTCCAGCGTGACGTTCTCAAGCAGTGCGTTCTTCCTGATGGCATTATAGATGTCAGGCTCGGATTCCTTGCTCAGGTTGATCACCTTGGCATAGCACCCGCCCTCAAAATTGAAGACGCCGTTGTCGTCCCAGCCGTGCTCGTCGTCGCCGATGAGCAGACGCTTGGGATCCGTGGACAGCGTGGTCTTGCCGGTGCCCGACAGGCCGAAGAAGATCGCCGTGTTGTTGCCCTGCATGTCCGTATTGGCGGAGCAGTGCATGGAGGCGATGCCCTTGAGCGGCAGGTAGTAGTTCATCATGGAGAACATACCCTTCTTCATCTCGCCGCCGTACCAGGTGTTGATGATGACCGACTCGCGGCTTGAGATGTTGAAGGCGGCCGCCGTCTCGGAATTCATCCCCATCTCTTTGTAGTTCTCAACCTTTGCCTTGCTCGCGTTATAGATGACGAAGTCCGGCTCGAAATTCTCCAGCTCCTCCTCCGTCGGGATGATGAACATATTCTTGATGAAATGCGCCTGCCACGCCACTTCCATGATGAAACGGATGGCCATGCGGGTATCCCTGTTCGCGCCGCAGAAGGCGTCCACCACGAAAAGGCGCTTGTTCGAAAGCTCCTTCAGCGCAATCTCCTTCAGCGTCTTCCAGTGTTCCTCGGAGAGCGGGTGGTTGTCGTTTTTGTATTCCTCTGAGGTCCACCACACCGTGTCCCTGGAATTCTTGTCCATAACGATGTACTTGTCCTTGGGGGAACGGCCGGTATAGATGCCGGTCATGACGTTGACTGCGCCCAGCTCCGACAGCTGTCCCTTGTCAAAGCCTGTCAGCTCCGGTTTCAGTTCCTCTTCATACAGGAACTCAAAAGAGGGATTGTGAACGATCTCTGTTGTTCCTGTAATGCCGTACTTGCTCAAATCAATCTTAGCCATATTCAAAACCCTTTCTGCGTGAAATGCCAATTGACGCCTGCATGACCTCCCGATCAACGTCATGCCGGTCACGCCGTCGTCTGTCGGTGACATTATAACATGGTACTGAATTTTTTGAGGAGTCCCTGTCGGTTCCGCCCCCGGCAGACCGGGGGCGGAGCAGGGCTTAACCCTGGTTTTGTTTTGTGTAAAGCGACAGCAGTTCCAGTGCCGCCTGAGTGGCGGCCAGATTCCCCTGCGCCACGCGGGCCTCGATCTCCGGCATTTGTGTCTTCACTGCCGGGTGATCATAGAAACTGCGCAGCAGATGGTCCTCCACCATCGACCGGACCCAGGAGAGGGACTGCTGCTTCCGCCGCTCCATGAAGACCCCGGAGGCCTTTGCCGTCTCCATGAACTCCGTGATGACCTCCCACACCTCAGGCACCCCGTCGTTGGTAATGGAGGAACATGTGTAGGCATGACTCACCCAGCCCTCTGTCGAGGGCCGAAGGTAGTGCAGGAACCGGTCGTAATCCGCGCGGGTGGTCCGGGCCTTCATGATGTTGTCTCCGTCCGCCTTGTTCACCACAATGGCGTCCGCCAGTTCCATCACGCCTTTCTTCATGCCCTGAAGCTCATCGCCGGCGCCCGTGATGACCAGAAGCATGAAGAAATCCACCATATCCCGCACCGTGACCTCGCTCTGCCCCACGCCCACGGTCTCCACCAGAATCACGTCGTAGCCCGCCGCCTCGCACAGCAGCATGGTCTCGCGGCTTTTGCGCGTCAGACCGCCCAGCGTCCCCCCCGACGGGGAGGGGCGGATAAAGGCGTTTTTGCAGCGTGAGAGTCTCTCCATCCGCGTCTTGTCGCCAAGGATGCTGCCCTTCGTCACGCTGCTGCTGGGGTCCACTGCCAGCACCGCCACCTTGTGCCCGTTTTCGCAGAGCCACGTGCCCAGCGCCTCAATGAATGTGGATTTCCCTGCGCCTGGGACGCCGGTGATGCCGACACGGACAGCCCTGCCTGTCTCCTTCAGCACGCCGGAGATGACCTGCTGCGCCGTCTCAAAGTGAGACGGGGAGTTGCTCTCCACCAGCGTGATGGCACGGGAGAGAATCGTCCGGTCGCAGCTCAATACCCCGCTGATGTAGTCCTGAACCGTGAGCTGCCTGCGCCTGGGGGCGGTCCCCGCGGAGGGGGTGAACGTCATCCCGTCGTGGGAATCGTTCACTCCCCCCATCACGCGGCTGGCAAACTCCGAGCCCGCGTTCTCAGGAGCCCATTCCGGCAGCGAGCGCTCTGCGGGGGCTTCAGGAGGGGTTTTCCCCCCTGAGCTGAAATCAGCCGAAGACACGGGCGTTCAGCTCCTCCATGACTTTTTTCGCTGCGACAGGGATGACCGTGCCGGGGCCAAAGATAGCCGTTGCACCGTGCTCCCGGAGGAACTGATAGTCCTGAGCCGGGATGACCCCGCCGATGACCACGATGATGTCCTCGCGCCCGCGCTTTTTCAGTTCCTCCACGAGCTGCGGCAGGAGCGTCTTGTGTCCCGCGGCCAGAGAGCTCATGCCCACGATGTGGACGTCGTTGTCCACCGCGTCCTGGGCGGCTTCCTCCGGCGTCTGGAACAGCGGCCCGATATCCACGTCGTAGCCCATGTCCGCGAACGCCGTGGCAATGACCTTCGCCCCGCGGTCGTGCCCGTCCTGCCCCATCTTGGCAATCATGATGCGCGGCCGGCGGCCTTCCTTCTCCGCGAACTCGTCCGTCATCTTCCGAACCTCGCCGATGATCTCCTCGTCGGCAAACTCGCTGCTGTAAATGCCGGAAATGGAACGTATCACTGCCTTATGCCTCCCGCAGACCTTCTCCACTGCATCGGATATCTCGCCCAGAGACGCGCGCGCCCTTGCTGCCTCAAGTGCCAGCGCCAGCAGGTTGCCCTCGCCGGTCTCCGTGGCCTTCGTGATGGCCGCCAGACATTCGTCGACCTTCGCCTGATCGCGGTTCTCGCGGAGCTTCTTCAGCCTCGCCAGCTGTGCCTCCCGGACGGCCGTGTTGTCCACCTCAAGGATCTCCAGCGGGTCCTCGTGGTCCAGACGGCAGCAGTTCACGCCGACGATCTCCTCCGAGCCGGAGTCGATGTGCGCCTGCCGCCGCGCGGCGGCCTCCTCAATCCGCATTTTGGGCAGCCCCGTGTCGATGGCCGCGGCCATGCCGCCCAGCTCCTCCACTTCCTGGATGTGGGCCCAGGCCTTCTGGATCAGCTCGTTTGTCAGCGACTCCACATACCACGAGCCGCCCCACGGATCGATGACCTTGCAGACCTTTGTCTCGTCCTGGATGTAGAGCTGGGTGTTGCGCGCGATGCGGGCGGAGAAGTCCGTCGGCAGGGCAATGGCCTCGTCCAGCGCGTTGGTGTGCAGTGACTGCGTGTGGCCCAGCGCGGCGGCCATGGCCTCAATGCAGGTGCGCTCCACGTTGTTGTACGGGTCCTGCTCCGTCAGGCTCCAGCCGGAGGTCTGGCTGTGGGTCCTCAGCGCCATGGACTTCGGATTCTTCGGGTTGAAGGACTTCACAATCTTGGCCCACAGCACGCGGGCGGCGCGCATTTTGGCGACCTCCATGAAGTAGTTCTTCCCGATGCCCCAGAAGAACGACAGCCGCGGCGCGAAGGCGTCGATATCCAGCCCTGCCTTCACGCCCGTGCGGAGGTATTCCAGCCCGTCGGCCAGGGTGTAGCCCAGCTCAATATCCGCTGTGGCTCCGGCCTCCTGAATGTGATAGCCGGAGATGCTGATGCTGTTGAACTTCGGCATGTTTTTGGAGGTGTAGGCAAAGATATCCCCGATGATGCGCATGGAGGTCTTGGGCGGGTAAATGTACGTGTTGCGCACCATGAACTCCTTGAGGATGTCGTTCTGAATGGTGCCGCTGAGGACGGATTTGTCCACGCCCTGTTCCTCCGCCGCCAGGATATAGAACGCCAGGATGGGCAGCACCGCGCCGTTCATCGTCATGGAGACGGACATCTGGTCCAGCGGGATGCCCGCAAACAGAATTTCCATATCAAGGATGGAGTCCACCGCCACGCCGGCCTTGCCCACGTCGCCGATGACGCGCGGGTGGTCGGAGTCGTAGCCGCGGTGGGTCGCAAGGTCAAAGGCGATGGAAAGGCCCTTCTGTCCCGCGGCGAGGTTGCGGCGGTAGAAGGCGTTGCTCTCCTCGGCAGTGGAGAATCCTGCATACTGGCGAACCGTCCATGGACGTGTGACGTACATGGTGGGGTAGGGCCCCCGCAGGAAGGGCGGCATCCCCGGCTTATCAAAGGCCAGGTGCGGGAACTCGGCCCCCGTTTCCTCCGTGTAGAGCGGGGCGACATCGATCTGCTCCATCGTGCGGCAGGCCATCTCGCCGGGTGTCTTCCCCGTCTCCTCCCTGAATTTCTCCTCCCATGCGGCCCTGTCGAAGGGCTTGCCTGACGTTGGGGCGCTAAACTCAATTTTCGTGAAATCAGGATTGGCCATCTCTCTACATCCCCTTTGCATTCTGAAGTTCTGTCAGGCTTTCCAGGCAGTTGGACCGCACGCTGATGAAGCCGTCCACACCCGCCTGAACGTAAGCGTCCTTAAACTCTGCCGCAGGCTCTCCGGCCAGGAAGACGCGCATGGAGGGCGCTTTTTCCTTTATGGCTTTGGCCAGAGGCGGAACGAGCTCCGGATAGGTTTTGTCGGTGGAGCAGATGACCGCCGCCAAAGCTCCGCTTTTTGCCGCAGCGTCGGCGCATTCCTCCGTGGTCCTGAAGCCGTCGTTGCCCAGGACGTCGAAAGCCGCGACCTCCATAAAGCCCCTGATGAAATCCGCCCGGGCCTTGTGCTGGGGGATTGGGCCCATGTTGGCGAGGAATATCCTGACGTTGTCGCCGTTATGGGCGGCCTTGTACTCTTCCGTGCGGCGGCGCAGGGCCTCAAACTGTTCTGTCCAGCGCCGGGGCCGGATGGGCGTGACGGACACCGCGCCTCCCGCAGGGGTGTCCGCGGCGGGCGCAGGCCATTCGGGGACGGGCTCGCCCATGTTGGGGTACATATTCGTCCCCACGGCGCGGTCGCTGCGTTTTGCCAGTTTTTTGAACCGCTCCTGAAGCGTGGCCTCGATGTCCTTCTGGATAAGGCCGTCCTGAATGCTCTTCAGGAACCCGCCCTGACCCTCTGTTTTCTGGAGCTCCGCCCAGATTTTCCCAGCCAGTTCGTTCGTCAGACTCTCCACGTACCAGGAACCGCCGGCGGGGTCGATGGGCTCCAGCAGGTTGAACTCCTTCTGAAGCATGATCTGCGCGTTGCGGGCCTGCCTTTTGGAGAACTCCGATGCGGGCCTGAAGGCCTCGTCAAACGGCACGACGGTCAGGCCGTCCGCCCCGCCCACCACGGCGGAGAAAGCCTCGGTGGAGTTGCGGAGCATATTGACGTAGGGGTCATACACGGTCTTGGTGAAGGAGGAGGTTTTGGCGAAGATCTGCGTCCTCCGGGCGGCCTCATCCCCGCCGAAGCTCTCCGCGATTTTTGACCAGACCTGCCTTGCGGCCCGGAGCTTGGCAATCTCCATGAAGAAGTTCGCGCCCTGCGAGAACTCAAACCGCAGCCTTTTGGCAAAGTCCCCGATGGCAGCGCCGCGCTTCTCCAGAGCCCGGAACGTTTCGATGGCCGCCGTCATGGCACAGGCGACCTCCTGAACAGCGTTGGCCCCGCCGTTGTGGGCCACGGTGCCCACACGGATAAACACGGGGTCCGCGGACTTTGCCATGGCGTCCCAGAACGCCTCAAGGGGCTTGGGCAGGCTTCCGGTCTCCAGCAGCGTCCCCAGCGGGTCCTCCTCCGGCTTATGGGCAGGCGGGTCCTGAACCATCTCCCACGGTTTGCCCAGGTTCCCGGCCCCGGTCTCCGCTCTCAGGGGGTAGATGCCGGGGAAGGTGCGGGCGGCTTTTAAATCCTTTGTGTCTCCGGCGGTGTAAAGGGGCCTGAGGGTGATGCCCTCATAGGTCTGTGTGAACATTCGCTTCTCAAACCCTGGGCCCTTTACGGGCTCCCCGCCCTTCGGAGCGAGCGCCGCGCCGGCCGCCGTCTCCCACGCCTCATAACTTGCCGGCGAAAACTCGTCGAACGTGAGAGCCACGGGAGCATTGCGGGTCTCTGGCTGTTTGGGATTGCTCATACCACGATTCCTCCTGTTCTCGATACAGCGTCCCTCGCGCCCGAGCACGAATAAGGCGGTGATTTCAAAACTCCGGCAGGTCTCCTGGCTCTCGCTCATCCTACTTCCACGCCTTCCCATCTCCGGTGAGACAGTGACCTGATGTGGGTTCGTCGCGATTACAGTGGCGGGGCCGCTCCGGGTTCCAACCGGATTCCCTGACGCCGAAGTTCCCTGATGCCTGATTCCTGAAAATATTATAGCGTAAACTGGCTGAAAAAGGGGGCGGAAGGAGCGCCGGCCCCCCCGCCCGCCTGCCACAGACCAAAGGTCAGAGCTTTCTCAAATCCTCAAAGGAAAGGTTGGTTGCCCTGTGAATATCGGAGTCGGTCATCCCCATATCACGCAGCCGGCGTGCTGTCTCAAAATTAGCCTCACGACGCCCCTCAGCAAGGCCCGCGATGCGTCCTTCCTCAATTTTTTCCTGATCTCGCATAAGCAGCATCATGTACTCTCGCCTCCAACTGGAATTTTTCCTGGCCTCATTAAGGGCTTCTTCGAGTTTCTTGATAAATGGGTCATCAGAAGTCTTTCCAGTCAAAAAGTCAAGAAAAGCCCTCAATTCGTGCGACACGTCATCCATCGTTCCCTTTGCGTTCAGGAAGATGGTGACGGCCCCGTCATTGAGCTCAAGGTCCTTATCTTCACAACAAAAGTTTCGGAAGGTGTAGATGTGTCTTCCCCTGCCGAAAGGGTCAAAGGGACAGATGAAGATGACAAACGCTCTGGGCAGATCTTTGTAAGTCTTCATCGTCTCCTTGTTCATTGCGTCGATACCCATCAGGATATGATAGCCCCTTGTCCGCTTGGGAAGATACCCTCGGTTGAGAGCCTGCATCTCGACGTCGATGACTTCCGAATCCCCTCTTGTATAGAGGTCAAAGCGCACGCCTCGGGTATCGATAGCGGCCTGAAGCGATTTCTGAGTTTCAACGAAACGTATGCGGTCTATCTCGACATCGGGCAAAATGCGGTGAATAAGCTCTCTGCAAAGTTCAAGGTCCTGCATGACCTTTCCAAACAGAAAGTCATTGGACAAATTAAGATTTTCCCACCGCTGTTCGGAGGGCAGCAGGCTCTCATCAAACACAATCACGTTTTTGTCCATAGATCTCCCCCTCGCTGCCTTAGCGGGGCCGCTCCGGGTTCCAACCGGATTCCCTGACGCCGAAGTTCCCTGATGCCTGATTCCTGAAAATATTATAGCGTAAACCGGCTGAAAAAGGGGGCGGAAGGAGCGCCGGCCCCCCCGCCCCCTTAAAATTCAAACAGCGGCACAGAAAACGCCTCTAAAAATACCGGACCTCCGTCAGGGAGCGCCGGACACTGCCCCGGAGGTTCTCCGTCGCCAGAATCTCAAAGCCCTTCTCCGGGCTGCGGCGGATAAGGACAGCCCCAAGATCGGGGTGAGCCGATGATTGAATGAACTCCATCGCCCGTTCGGAACCCATGATCATGAAGGTCGTGGCCAGCGCGTCTGCCATGGCCCCGTCCGGTGAAACGACCGTTGCGGAAAGAAGATCGTTCTGAACGGGCATCCCCGTGCGCGGGTCAAAGAAATGCGAGTACCGCACGCCATTGACGATGCGATACCGCTCGTAGCCCCCCGAAGTGATGAGGGCCAATCCCCTCCGCTCCGGATCCTCCGCCGCCAGCACAAGGGCAACGGGGGTCTTGGCCAGAGAGTGAAGCTCAGGGGGAAGGGCCGCCCCCAAATCCCCCGTCAGAGGGTTTCGGATGCCGATGTTCCACGGGGTTCCCCCCTTGGTCCCCAGAACGTGGACATTTCCCCCCAGGTTGACCAGAGCGGAGGTCATGCCGCGCGCGTGCAGGAGCTTTACAATCTCTGTGGAGGCGTATCCCTTGGCGATGCCCCCCAGATCCAGCATTGCGCCGCGCCGCGCCAGCCGGACGGTGCCCCCTCCGTCCCCGGCCGGGGAGAGTTCCAGTCCGGCCGGGTCCGTCAGAACCAGAGCCGCGTCCAGGCTGGCCTGCTTCGGCAGGGTGAAGGTCTCCGGGTCGTCGGGATTCCGGTTGATCTTCCACAGCTTTGTGACGGGGCCGATGAGGGGATTGAACACGCCCTCCGTGAGCCGGCACATCTCCCGGGCCCCCGCGACGGCAGTGAACACGTCCGGGGAAACAGCCAGGGCTTCGCCTCCGGCCCGGGCGTTGATTCCGGAAAGGGTGGATTCCTTCCGGTAAAGGGAAAGCTCCTCGTCCAGATGCCGGATGAGGGCAAGGGAGTCATCCAGCGCCGCCTGGGCCTGCTCTTCCCTGCCGGTGGCGGAGATGCTGATCAGGGTGTTCATGGAGAACCCCTCACGGGAGATCGTGGTCTCCTGTTCCTGATGGGAGGTCAGAGGGAAAAAGCCTCCCTGTCCTTCCAAAATGTGCCGGCCGGCGGCCAGAACGATAAGGAGGGTAAGGGCGGCAAGCCCCGCTGCGCAGCGTCTTCCTGTTTTTTTCATTTTGGAGAGTTCCTTCTCGTGCGGCAGACGGGCCCGTCAGTCCAGGCTGTCCTCCGACAGGACTGTGTCCCTCTCCGGGACAGAATCTGCTGTGAAGTTGAAGTTCGACGTGCGGCGCGGTCTCCGCCTGGGAGGCAGCTCCGGATCGGGGACCGCGGTGGGGGACTTCTGGGGGCTGATCTCCGGAGCCGGAGATGCCGACGAAGATGGAGCCGGGGTCGGGGCCGGCACAGGGTCCGGCGCGGGAGCGGGGGCGGGGTTGCCCCTCAGGTCGTCAATGAACTGCGTTATCGTCTGGCGAATCTCCTGATAGCGCGGCTCGTCAATGAGCTGCCCCATGCCGGGGATTTTTTGGGCGATGTCCTCCGGCAGAGCCAGGAGGCATCCCGCCGCGGCGACAAGCAGCAGCAAAAGCACAAGGAAACAGCCACAGCCGCTGCCGCGCTGCGTTTCCGTCACTGACCGGAGGGAGCGGACGTTGTCCCGGATGACGGGGCCCTCCAGCCGCGGCACGATATCGATTCCCGCATCGGCCAGAACATTTTCTCTCGCGATGGCGTACTCCGCGTCGGTGATGTAATTTTGGCTCAGAAGCTCGTTCAGATCATCCAGTTTACGCTTAATCTCGCTG
>JAILIX010000100.1 GCA_024695065.1 Fretibacterium sp.
CGCACGATGGTGGGGAAGGGGTGCGGCCCCATGACGGAGCCAAGACAGTAGTGCGTGTCGTCAATGCGGCTTGTCCACTCCCGGAAAGCCTCGGAGACAGCGTCCTTCAGCGTGCCGGTTCCCGTATTCACGGAGATCACCTTCGAGCCCAGCAGCCGCATCCTGTAGACGTTCAGAGCCTGGCGCTCAATGTCCTCCTTCCCCATGAAGACGACGCACTCCATGCCCATGAGCGCCGCCGCGGTGGCGGTGGCCACGCCGTGCTGCCCCGCGCCCGTCTCGGCGATGAGCCGCGTCTTGCCCATCTTCTTCGCCAGCAGCGCCTGGCCCAGCACGTTGTTGATCTTGTGCGCGCCGGTGTGGTTCAGGTCCTCACGCTTCAGATAGATTTTCGCGCCGCCCAGATCCCCGGTCATCTTCTTTGCGAAATACAGACGGCTGGGACGCCCGGCGTAGTCGTTCAGCAAATCCGTCAGTTCCATGCAGAACTGCGGGTCATCCTTATATTGGTTATATGCTTTTTCAAGTTCTGTCACGGCGTTCATCAGCGTCTCAGGGATATACTGGCCTCCGTGAACGCCAAAACGGCCTTTAGGGTTGGTCATGTTTTCCTCCAGATTTTCTGCCACATCTTCAATTATTTTGTCTTCGCCAGCGTTCCGTCTCGTTTCCGGAAGTTCCGGACGCCCGCGATAAACTGCATCATCTTACGGTAATCTTTGCTCCGGTTGATCTCAACGCCGGAGCTGACATCCAGCGCGTAGGGGGCGGGGGTGATATCCATCGCCAGCCCCACGTTCTCCGGCGTCAGGCCCCCGGCCAGGAAGTAGGGACGTTTCACCGTCCTGAGGAACGACCAGTCAAAAGTCTTTCCATCACCGGCTCCGCCGTCAAACATAATGTAGTCCGCCGACGACAGGACGGCCCGGTCGACCGTCGCCTGCCCCGTCACCCTGAAGGCCCGGATAATGGGGCAGCGGACGTACTCTCTCAGGGCGCAGATATATTCCTCGGTCTCGTTGCCATGAATCTGAACCGCGTCAAGCCGCGCCACGTCCGCACACATTCCCACGGCGTCAAGGGGTTCATTGACAAAGACTCCGACGGCTTTGATGCCCTCACGAAGTTCAGCCCTCAGACGTCCCGCATGCTCCGGTGCGATGAAGCGCCGGCTTCCCGGCGCAAACACGAATCCCACATAATCGGGTCGCAGGTCGTTCGCCAGTCCGATATCTGACTCATGTCTCATACCGCAAACCTTTACCTTGACAGCCATATTTTTTTCCTCCTATCCCGGATTGCTCCCTCAGCCCGGCGCTCCGCGCCGGCAACGCGCCGCCCCCGCCATTTCCGCCAGCGCGGACCGTCGGTCCGGGGCCTTCATCAGCGCCTCCCCCACCAGAACGGCATTCACGCCGGCCTGCCGCAGTGCGGCAACGTCCTCCGTTGTCTTGATGCCACTCTCCGCTACAAAGATTATACCCTCCGGAACCAGGGAACGCAGCCTTCCGCTGTTGCTGACGTCCACAGAAAAGTCCTTCAGGTTGCGGTTGTTGACACCAATGACGCGGGCACCGGCGTCCAGAGCCGTTTTTATCTCCGTCTCGTCGTGGGCCTCCACAAGGGCGGAGAGCCCCAGTCCGTCGCAGAGGCCGATGAAGCGCCGCAGCGTGAGACCGTCAAGAAGAGAGACAATGAGCAGCACCGCCGCCGCCCCCAGGATCTTCGCCTCGTAAATCATGTATTCGTCAACCGTGAAGTCCTTGCGGAGGCAGGGAATTTTCACCGCTGACGCAATCTCCCGGAGATAGCTGTCACGGCCAAGGAACCACCGGGGCTCCGTCAGGACGGAGACCGCCGCCGCGCCCGCCGCCTCGTAGTCCTGCGCAATCTGCAGATAAGGGAAATCCGGGGCAATGAGCCCCTTTGAGGGGGATGCCCGCTTGCACTCACAGATAAAGGAAATATCTGGCCCCCGCAGCGCCTGTTCAAAGGGGAAGCCCGTGCTGCAGTTCATGAAACAGGCCTCCGCCATGAGCGGTTCAAGGGGCCGCGCGGCCCTGGCCTGCGCCACGCGTTCACGGGCCGCCGCGGCAAGCTTGTCAAGGATTGAGGGTCCCATGGCGCCTTCAGCGGTGGGATTCAGCGGCAAACTCGTCAAGTTTTCTGGAGGCCGCTCCGGAGTCGATGAGCTCCGCCGCTTTCTTTATCCCCGCCTCCATTGTGGGAGCCAGCCCCGCCGTGTAGAAGCCCGCCCCCGCGTTCAGCAGCACCACGTCACGCCGGGGGCCTTTGACGCCCTTCAGGATGTCCCGGGTTATCTCCGCATTCTGGGCCGGGGTTCCGCCCTCAAGGTCGGACTTCCGGCAGAGCCTGAAACCGAATTCCTCCGGGTTGAGGGTGAACTTCCGATACCAGCCCTCCTGAAACTCGCAGACATAGGTCGGAGCGCTGAGGGATATCTCGTCCATGATATCCTTGCCGCAGACCACCATCCCGCGCTTCACCCCAAGGCCGGAAAGCACCTGCGCCAGCGGCTCAAGAAGGAGCTCATCGTAAACGCCAAGCAGCTGAAAGGTCGGGCGGGCGGGGTTGGTGAGCGGCCCCAGAATGTTGAACACCGTGCGGAAGCCCAGTTCCCTCCGGATGGCGCCGACGTACTTCATCGAGGCGTGATACTTTTGAGCAAACATAAAGCAGATGCCCACCTTCTCCAGCAGCGCGCGGCACTTCTCCGGGCCGGTGTCGAGGTTGACGCCCAAAGCCTCCAGACAGTCCGCCGCGCCGCAGTCCGAACTCGCCGCCCGGTTGCCGTGTTTGGCCACCTTCACCCCTCCGGAGGCAAGGATAATCGCCGCTGTGGTGGAGATATTGAAGGTGTGGGCGTTGTCGCCTCCTGTGCCCACAATCTCCAGCGTCTGCATGCCGCCGGTGTCGACGCGGGTGGCGTGTTCGCGCATAGCCGCAGCGCAGCCAAGGATCTCGGCCCGGGTCTCAGCCCGCGTGTTCTTTGTGGAAAGCGCCGCCAGGAACGCCGCGTTCTGCGTGGGCGTCGTCTCGCCGCTCATAATCTCGTTCATAACGGCGTAGGCCTCGTCGTAAGTCAGGTCACCCTTGCTCACAATTTTCATAATGGCTTCTTTAATCATTTTCATAACCTCCTCAAAATTTTTTTCACTTAATTTTGGATATATCGCTGTTCCCGCGATATATTGATGAAATTCTTCAGGATAATCTTTCCATCCGGGGTCATCACGGACTCCGGGTGAAACTGAAGCCCGAAGACGGGCCGCTCAAGGTGCTGGATGGCCATGATCTCGCCGTCCCCGCTGATGGGAGTGTCCGCCCGTGCGGTCACCTTCAGGCAGCGGGGAAGTGTCTCCTCCATGGCCGACAGCGAATGGTAGCGGGCGGCAAGCATTGTCCTGGGACAGCCGCGGAACAATGGGCAATCGGAGTCAAAGCCGATGAGGGATTGCTTGCCGTGCATGAGCTTTTTGGCGTAGCTCACCGTTGCGCCGAAAGCAGTGCAGATGGCCTGATGCCCCAGGCATACCCCGAGGATGGGAATCTCCGTCAGGGCCTGCACAATATCCATGCAGATTCCCGCGTCCTCCGGCCTCCCCGGGCCGGGAGACAGGATAATCGCCTGAGGGGAGAGAGCCCGTATCTCCTCCGCCGTCATCACGTCGTTGCGGACAACCCGGATATCGGGCTCAAGGGAACCGACAAGCTGATACAGGTTATAGGAAAAGCTGTCATAATTATCAACCAGAAGGATCATAAGCTCCCCTCCTTCTTCCCGGCGGGGCAGGGATCAAGTTCCTGTGCCATTTCCAGAGCGCGCACCACGGCTTCCGCCTTGTTCATACGCTCCTGATACTCTTTCTCAGGCACGGAGTCCGCCACAATGCCGCCGCCGCTGCGGATGAAGACCTTCCCGTTCTTCTTGTAGGCGATGCGGATGGCGATGCAGAGGTCAAGGTTGCCCGTGAAGTCAATGTAGCCCACCGCGCCGCCGTATATACCGCGCTTGTCCCGCTCAATGTCGTTGATGAGCTGGCAGGCCCGTATCTTCGGCGCTCCGGACAGCGTTCCCGCGGGCAGCACCGCCTCCACCGCGTCCAGCTGATCCGCGCCTTCGCGTATCTGTCCCCGCACAGTGGATCCGATGTGCATGACGTGAGAGAAGCGCAGAATCTCGTGGTACCTCTCCACCTCAACGGTCCCGAACTGGCTGATTTTTCCCAGGTCGTTCCTTCCAAGGTCGATCAGCATATTGTGCTCCGCCAGCTCCTTGGGATCGCTCAGCAGTTCCTCCTCCAGCCGCTTGTCCTCCTCCGGCGTTCTGCCGCGCGGCCGCGTGCCCGCCAGAGGGAAAGTGTGCAGGACGCCGTTCCGGAGCCTGACCAGCGTCTCGGGCGACGCGCCGGCGGCCTCCATTTCGGAGCCGGAGAAGTAAAACATGTAGGGGGAGGGGTTCAGCGTCCGCAGAATACGATAAGTGTTGAAGAGGCTCCCCTCGAATTCCGCCTCCAGCCGGTTGGACAGGACGATCTGAAAGATATCCCCCTCAACAATGTGGCGCCTGGCTTCCTCAACCATCCCGTAATACTGCTCTCTGGAGAAAAGGGGCGTCAGTTCCGACGTCATGCGCCCTCCAATGTCCCGGCTGGGGGCCCCGCTGCGGACAAGGGCTTCCATGGCGTCCAGCTCCTGCTCCGCACGGGCATACTCGGACTCCGCCTCCTTCAGACGGATGTTCACAATGAAAATAATCTTCTGGCGGAAGTTATCGAAAGCGATAATCCTGTCAAACAGCATCAGATCGACGTCGTTGAAGCCTTCCGTGTCCGGCGCGTCGAGCCGGAGCGACGGTTCGGAGTACTTCAGATAATCATAGGCGAAGTATCCCACCAGCCCTCCGGTGAACGGGGGCAGACCGGGCAGGACAGGACTGCGGTGCAATGCCAGGATCCGGCGGATGTACTCGTTTGGGCTGCCTGTTCCGGCGGGCTGGCCGCCGACTCTGACATCGCCGTCCAGGCAGGTGATGTCCATCCGGGGGTCATAGCCCAGGAACGTGTACCGGCCCCATTTCTCGTTGTCTCCGGCACTCTCCAGCATAAAGCAGTGTCCGGAGACGTTCATCAGGGCCCGCATGGCTTCAATGGGCGTGCGGACGTCGGAGAGTATCTCCCGGCTCAGGGGGACGACGTCATAGCGTCCATCCCGCGCATATTCCCGAACCTCATCAAGCGTAAGGTTCATCACGTGTTTCCTCCCTTTTCTGCCAGGGCATAAAAAAAGTCCCTGACAGATCAAAAGTCTGTCAAGGACGAATATCCCAAAGAACACCCGCGGTGCCACCTTGATTTGTGAGGCCAATACTCCCCACACGCTCAGCAGGGTACCAACATACCCCCGGCAACTGACGTATGCCCCACGTCGCGGAATACTTGGCCCCTGCAACACCTCTGGCCTTTGACCGCGCCCTCCGTGATCCATTTGACGGTTTGTTTCCCTCCCGGCTCACACCTTTGGGATGAAAGAATCCCTCTGCCGGGCTCTCTGTGGAGGCATCGCCGTCTTTATCTTCACTTCAGCGGTTTCCCAATATTCAATTGTGGTACATTATAGACGCAACTCCTGTTTTTGGCAAGGAGGGGCTGCCGGCAATCGTCAGTATGGAGAAAAGAGTATAATGAGGCCCGCGCCGGACGGAGGCAATCTGTCGGATTCTTCCGGCATCAGACGGTGCGAAGACTCCCGGCAGGGGTTAAAAGGAGCGGAAGAAAAGATGGACATGACCGATCGGGACCCTTCGGAGAAAATCCATGTTTTCCGGAGGTCTGTATTCCGGACGCTCAGGAGGATACTGGGGATTCTGGCCTTTCTTTCCGCAGTGGGCCGGGTGGGGGTTTCAGGGGGGCAAAGCACCCCCTTGAGCTTTAATCCGTGTTCATGGGGGCAAAGCACCCCCCTGAGCTTTAATCCGGACGCCGCCGTGCTGTCAGCCTGCGAGCTCTACCAGCTCGGCGCGTCAGAGGTCTTTCTGAAGCTGTCCGGTCAGGGACTGCCGGAGCCGGAGCTGTCCCTTGAGGGGAATGCCGTTCGTTTTGTCCTGAGGAACTGCCGCTCTGCCCTGTGTGAAGGGGCAGACTACGCGGCCTCGGTCCCCCTGATTCTGGAGATGTCTGTGCGGCAGATATCCGCTGATGTGGTGGCTGAGATGGCCCCGGCGGCGCCCCTCCGGCTTCATTTCAGCCACGGCACGGCCCCCGCTAACCGTTACACGTTCCGTCTGATCACCGAGGAAGAAGCGGAACGCCTGCGCCGGGGGGCCTCCCGGAACGCTTCCGCCCCACTGAGCCCCAGTGAGGCCCCCCCGGCGGAGGGCCGCAGCCCTTTCGCCGGGAAATCCGCCCCGCCCCCCCTGAGCCCCGTGAAGGGGGATACGATAAAGCTGGACCTCCGGGATATTGAGCTCCAGGACGTGTTCCGACTGCTGGGGCCCAACCTCCGGAAGAACGTCATCATCGACAGCTCGCTCCCCTCCGCCCGGGTGACGATGATGCTGAACAATATGCCTGTGGAGAAAGCCATTGATTACCTGATGAAGACCTATGGGGTCCGCCAGTACACGATGGATAAGGACACCATCGCCCTGGGGACAAAGGACGGCCTCGCGCGCCTCTCCGGAGAGGAGGAGACCCGCGCCTTCCGCATTGCCTACGCCGACCCGGCGGCCGTTCAGGGAATCCTCGCCAGCCTGACGGGGCTGAACGCCCGCTGCTTTGCCGTCGACCCCCGGCTGAATACCCTCTACGTCACGTCCAACCCGCAGAAGCTCTCGGAAGCAGCCGATTTTCTCCAAATGCTGGACCAGCCGGGGCGGCAGGTGATGATTCAGGCAAAGATCTTTGAACTCACCGACGGATTCGGGCGCGAGGTGGAGACGGCCCTGAACGCTGTCTATGATCACTGGTGGTTCAGCTATTCTCCCCAGGGGGGCGGGCGGGGAGGCTACATCACCGACAATGGCCTGAGCAGCAGATTCAGGACGCCGACGGGCGGCTACCCCCTTCCCGGCATCACAGAACTGAAGACGCCGCTGGAGGGCATCTGGCGCGAGTTCGACATCGCCTTCCGCGCCCTTGAGACCCAGGGAAAAGGCAGGACTCTGGCCAGCCCTTCCCTGATTGCCCTCGACGGCCAGGGGGCAAAGATCAGACTGACGGAGGATTACCCCTATATTTCCGGACGCGACGAGGCCGGCAACCCCTCCTGGTCCACGGAGACCGTCGGCCCGCAGCTGACCCTGACGCCCCGGGTGGGCCGGGATGGGATCATCACCCTTCAGATTGAAATCACGACGGGCGAGGTCCTTGAGATGATCACAGGCAGCACGGGAGAACAGATGCCCCGCACGTCGACGCGCTCCGTCACGACCCACGTCCGCGTCCGGGACGGAGAACCCTTCGTCATGGGCGGGCTCTTTCGGGAACACCAGACGCGCCGGCGCGTGCGAATGCCCATTGTGGGAGATATCTTCATGCTGGGCAACATCTTTAACTATAATTATGACGAGCGGAACCGGACCCAGACCATCATCGTCGTCATCCCTCATATTCTGGATATTCCGGATGCCCCTGTGGAGCAGATGACGCTGAGACGACGCTGAGCCCCTCTCCCGGTTTTGCGGGGCTTGCGTTATAATAAAGCACAGTTTTTATTATGTGGAGGTTTTGTGCATGGCTCAGGTAGTGGACACCACCGATTTTTATGTCGGTCTGAAGTTTCGGTGGCAGGATGGAATCTGGGAGATTGTCGAGTATGACCATCAAAAGATGGGACGGGGCGGGGCCGTTGTCCGGACCAAACTACGCAACGTGGAGTCCAGGTCTATCGTCGAGAACTCCTTCAAGCCCGGTGAAAAATTCGAGCGCATTATTTATGAGGAAAAGCCGGCTCAGTACAGCTACCGCGACGGCGAGGACTATGTGTTCATGGACCTGGCAACCTACGATCAGATGTCCCTCTCTCCGGAGGTCCTTGGGGACGCCGCAAAGTATCTGGTGGACGGGCTGGAGATTCAGATTGAGTCCTTCGAGGGCAAGGTGATGGGCATCGAGCTCCCGAAGAGCGTGACGCTTAAAGTGGTGGACACGCCCCCCAGCTTCAAGGGGGACACGGTTTCCGGCGGAGGCAAACCCGCAACGCTTGAGACGGGGCTGGTGGTGACGGTGCCTGTCTTTGTGGAGCCGGGGGAGGACGTCGTTGTGGACACCCGCACGGGGCTTTATCTGGAGCGCGCCAAGAAATAGGTGAATGCTGGTGGAGGAGTCTGAGAACAGGAGAGAGGCGGAGGCCTCCTCTCCTGGCGGTGAAGAGGGCGCCCGGACGGACGGCATCATCCATATTTCGGAGGATGTCATTGTTGAGCTGGCCCGGAAGACTATTCAGGGTGTCCCGAACATCCAGACCGTTTCGCGGTTCGGCACAAAGTTTGGCATTGGGCGCAAGGGCAACGACGGGATACGGATATCCATCGGGGACGATTCCGCGGACGGCAGCACCCCGACGATTTCCGTGGACGCTTACGTACTGGTCAAGTACGGCAAACGCATTCCCGACCTTGCCTGGGAAGTCCAGGAGAGAGTGAAGGCAAACCTGGAGCGTTACACGGGCTACATTGTGAAGGCCGTGAACATCAACGTTCAGGGTATTTATATGGAAGAGCCCATTCCGGAGCCGCCGCTGGAGGCGTCCGCTGAGGCGGAGCCCGCCGCTGTGGAAGAGGCGGGCGAGTCTTTCAGCGGCGCTCCGGAAGCTGTCCCGCAATAAGTGGAATAAGGCGGAGGTGAGAGAGTGTATTTTCTGTGGAAGCGCACACAACATGGAGTGGTGCAGATTTCCGGCGAGGGCCTGTCGGACTTCATCCGTGGATTTTTAACTGCTAAATGCCGTCTGTGCGGACTTGCTCTGGCGTCGGGGTGTTCCCCGCAATCCCTTCTTCCCTCTTCCACAGACAAAGACTCTCCGCCGGCGGATGATCCGCTGACTGTGGTCCTCTCCATGACGGACAGTTCCAGCCGGCCGGGGATTGAGAGAAAACTTTCCTTCCTCATGAGGCCCCTGGGCCTGGCCCCTCTTGTGGTGTGGGGCACCCCGGAGGAGGAGCTTTTGGACCTCCTGAAGAGTCCCTGGCTTTGGATGGGGCTTGCCTCCTCCATCGCCCTTGCTGTTATCGCCGGCTGGGAGGGGTTTTTCTGGACCGCCTTTTGTGGAACAGCGGCGTGGTTCGCCGCACGGGGACTGGCTTCGCTGTACCATCTTGCCGTCCGGAAGGGCTGCAGGCCCGGTTTTGCAGAGACTCCGGCCCCCGTTGCACCCAAAAATCCTGCCCTGTGAGGGATTGACTTGTCCAAATCCAGACAGAAAATAAGCCATAAATTTGAATCACGCCACCGGGCCCGCGAGCTGGCAGCCCAGTTTCTTTACTCGATGGACCTCTGCCCCTGGCAGGACTTTGAGACGGCGCTGGAGCTTTTTCTGGGCGCCGGGAGTCTTGCTGAGGCGGAGCTTCCTGAGGTAAAGGAATACTGCCGCTTTCTGGCGCGGGGAGCGTGGGACCGGCGCGCCGAGGCGGATGAGCTGCTTCTGCGCGTCGTCACAGGCTGGCGCCCGGAGCGCATGATCTCCGTGGACCGCGCCATCCTGCGCCTTGTGATTTTTGAGGGGTTCCTGAACAGGAAGCTCCCCGTCAACTCCGCCATCTCCGAGGCGGTGGAAATCGCGCGGTTCTTTGGGGGTGATGAATCCTCGCGCTTCGTCAACGGAGTGCTGGCCCGCGTGGTCCGGCATCTGTTCCCGGAGGGGGAGTAATGCCCCGGCGCACCCGCTCAGAGATGACCGTGGATGACCTGAACTTCTACATCCAGGGGCTACTCACTGCGGACCTTATGTTGAAATCTCTTGTGATCACCGGAGAAATTGCGGAGTTCAGGCAGCACACCAGCGGGCACTGCTATTTCACCCTGCTGGGTACGGAGACGCGGGTTTCCTGCGCGCTCTTCAGGCATGACGCCGAGCTTTTGCCCCAGTGGCCCCGCGACGGCGACAGCGTCCTGGTTGAAGGTCATGTCGGCTCCTACCCTGCCCGGGGCGTCTATCAGCTCTACGCACGCCGGATTCTTCCCGTGGGCGAGGGTGCGGCCGGCCGGGCCCGGCAGGAACTCCGGAAAAGACTTGAGGCCGAGGGGCTGTTTCATCCCGCTCTCAAAAGGCCCCTTCCTCCCTGCCCTGTCCGGGCCGCGGTCATCACCTCAGCGACGGGCGCCGCTTTGAGGGATGTTCTGCGCATTGCCTCCCGGCGTTATCCCCTCTGTGAGATTCTCGTTATCCCCGCGCTGGTGCAGGGAATCGACGCCCCGGAGTCCATTGTTCATGCCTTCATCCAGGCCGGAAAAACCGATCATTTGGACTGTGTCCTGCTCGTCCGTGGGGGCGGCAGCCGTGAGGACCTGAACCCCTTTGACGACGAGCGCGTGGTGCGTGCCGTGCGCAGCTGTCCCTGGCCTGTGGTGAGCGGCGTGGGGCACGAGATTGACGAGACGCTCTGTGATCTGGCGGCGGACGTGAGGGCCTCGACCCCCTCCGCCGCGGCGGAGCTCGTGTTCCCCGACCGTCAGGTCCTCCTTGCGCAGCTTGAAGCTCTGAAGGAAGCTCTGCGCGGCAGCATGGAGCGCCGCCTGGATGCCCTTCAGAACCGGCTGGGGGCGGCGCTTGAGGGGCTGAGCCGGTCGATGAAAAAACGCGTCTCGGACGCCCGCGGCCAGCTGGCTGTGCGCGCAGCCTCACTGAACGCGCTCTCCCCGCTGGCGGCTCTGTCCCGCGGCTTCGTGACCGCGGAGACGGATGGACAAAGACTCCTCTCCGTCAAAGGACTTCATGCCGGGGACGGACTTGCCGTGAACTTTTCGGACGGCAGGGCGGACTGTCTTGTCCAGACGATAAAGAAGAAAAGGAAGAGAATAAAATGAACTATGACCCTGTCGGCGCAGTCTCCTGGCTTGCCGGAGAGCGTGCGGTGCGTCTTCTGGACCAGAGGGCGCTTCCCGCCGAGGAACGCTATATGCTTTGCCATGAGGTGGAGAACGTAGCAGGAGCCATTGAAAACATGACGGTACGCGGGGCCCCGGCCATCGGCATTGCGGCAGCCTACGGCGTGGCTCTGGCCGCTGCCAGGGGCGGCCGCGGCGCGGTCCCCCCTGCGGCGGAGCGCCTGGCCCGGACACGCCCGACAGCGGTGAACCTCTTCACCGCGCTGGAGCGGATGAAGCGCCGTTTTGAGGCAGAGCCCCAGTTTGAGGGGGAGGCCCTGTTTGAGGTGCTTTTGGCCGAGGCGGCCGCCATTCACGAGGAGGACGTCGCCGGGAACCGCCGGATGGGAGTCTTTGGCGCGCGGCTGCTGCCGGAGGAGGCCGTTGTCATGACCCACTGCAACGCCGGAGCCATCGCCACAGGGGGACACGGGACAGCTCTGGGCGTTTTGCGCTCAGCCCGCGAGATGGGAAAGAAAATCCTCAGGGTCTACGCGGACGAAACCCGCCCCCTGCTGCAGGGCGCGCGGCTGACAGCGTGGGAACTGAACCGGGACGGGTTCGACGTCACGGTGATTTCCGAGGGCATGGCGGGGGCGCTGATGAAGCAGACGCGCGTTGACGCCATCATCGTCGGGGCGGACCGCATTGCCCGAAACGGCGACACCGCCAATAAAATCGGGACCTACGGCCTGTCCGTGCTGGCAAAGGCGCACAACGTGCCCTTTTACGTGGCCGCGCCCTGGAGCACCTTCGACCTGAACGCCGCCACCGGGGAGGATATCCCCATCGAGGAGCGCGCGGAGGAGGAGATGCGCCTGCTGCCGAACGGGGCGCGGCTGCCGGAGACCATCCGCGTGTGGAACCCGGCCTTTGACGTAACCCCGGCGGAGAACATCGCAGCCATCATCACGGAGCGCGGCGTGTTCCGCCCGCCCTATGATTTTGAAGAATAAAAAATATCAGGACAGCATTTCATTTTGGAGGAGTCGCTTTATTATGGAGAATTACAAAGTTGCGGACATGAGCCTGGCGGAGCACGGCCAGAAGAAGATTGACTGGGCATGGCAGTATATGCCCTCCCTTCAGTTCTCGTACAAAAAGTACCGGGACACCCAGCCCTTTAAGGGCGCAACCATCGCGGCGTGTCTGCACCTGGAGGCGAAGACCGCCAACCTGCTCATCACGCTGGCAAAGCTCGGCGCGGAGGTGTCGGCCTGCGGCAGCAACCCGCTCTCCACTCAGGACGACATCTGCGCCGCCCTGGCTCAGAAGGGCGTCCACGTCTACAGCCGCCGGGGGATGAGCACGGAGGAGTATTTTGAGTACGTCCACACAGTGCTGGGCTGCAGGCCCAACGTCATCATCGATGACGGCGCGGACCTCATCGCGACGGTCCACAAGGAGATGCCGGAGCTGATACCGGGCATTCTGGGCGGCTCGGAGGAGACCACGTCCGGCGTCAAGCGTCTGCGGGCCATGGCGAACGACGGCGTGCTGAAGTTTCCCATGATCGCGGTGAACGACGCCCTGAGCAAGTATCTGTTCGACAACCGCTACGGCACGGGCCAGTCCGTGTGGGACGGCTTCATCCGCACCACGAACATGGTGGTGGCGGGCAAGACGGTGGTTGTCGTCGGCTACGGCTGGTGCGGCCGCGGGGTGGCCATGCGGGCGGCGGGGCTGGGGGCCCACGTCATTGTGACGGAGATTGATCCCCACAAGGCGTGCGAGGCGCTGATGGACGGCTTCCGCGTCATGAGCATGGAGGAGGCCGCGCCGCTGGGCGACGTGTTCCTGACCCTGACGGGCAATATTCACGTCATCCGCCGCGAGCACATCGCCCGCATGAAGAACGGCGTCGTCCTCGGCAACGCGGGGCATTTCGACGTGGAGATCAGCAAGCCGGACCTCATGGCTCTGGCCGACCACACCGAGAAACTGCGTGACAACATCGACACCTACGTCATGAAGGACGGGCGGCGCGTGAACCTGCTGGGCGAGGGGCGGCTGACGAATCTGGCCTGCGCGGACGGACACCCCATCGAGATCATGGACCTCAGCTTCTCGCTTCAGCTTGAGGCGGCTCTGCACGTCTATCAGCACAAGATGGACGGCATGGCGCCGGGGCTCTATCCCGTGCCGGCGGAGACGGACCGCGCTGTGATGGAGGCAAAGCTGGCGGCTCTGGGCGTCCACATCGACACGATGACGGACGAGCAGGTCGGGTACATGAAGAGCTGGCAGGAGTAAGGGTGCGAAAATGGCAACGTTATTTAAAGATGTTTTGATTCTCGACGGCGCGATGGAGAAGGCGGTCCGGGGGCATATCCTGGTCTCAAAGGGCCGCATCGCGTCCATTCTGGACGCGGACCAGACGCCCCCCACGGCGGACAAGATCGTCTCCGGCCACGGGCGCATGGCGGTCATTCCCGGCTTTGTCAACGCCCACACCCACGCGGCCATGACGCTGGTGCGCGGTCTGGGTGAGGAAGCCCCGCTGATGGAGTGGCTTCAGAAGAAGGTCTGGCCCGTTGAGGCCAGACTGACGGCCGACCACATCTACTGGGGCACGCTCTCCGCCATGCTGGAGATGCTGGCGGGCGGAACGACGTGCTTTGCCGATATGTACTTTGAAATGGAGCGTGTGGCGGAGGCGGCCTTCTCCGCGGGGATGCGCGCGGCTCTGTGCCGGGGCATCACGGCGGACCCCAATGACCCCGGCAAGGCGGGGCGTTCCCTCCAGAACAACCTGGAGCTGGCGGAGCGCTGGCACGGCCGGGAGGGGCTCATCACCGTGCAGCTGGGGCCCCATGCCCCCTACACCGTGCCTCTGAACGACATGAAGAAAATCACGGAGGCGGCCATTGACCGCGGCCTGGGCATTCACTTCCACTTCCTTGAGACGGAGTGGGAGCTGAGCTACCTCAGGGACGAGCTCAAAGCCACGCCGGAAAGCTATCTGAAGGACACGGGGCTGATCAATGTTCCCTACGCTGTCCTGGCCCACGCGGTGTGGCTGGACCCCAGGCTGGCGGACACCATGAGCCTGTCCAACATCACGCTGGTCCACAATCCCTGCAGCAACCTCAAGCTGGGCAGCGGCGTCATGCCCCTGAACGACTGGCTGGAGCGGGACGCAGCGGACGGCAGTGCCTCCGTGGTGCGGGTGGCGCTGGGCACTGACGGCGCGTCCAGCAACAACCGGCTGGATATGTGGGAGGAGATGCGGACCGCGGCGCTGCTGCACAAGGGCGTGAACAGGGACCCCCTGCGCGTCACGGCGCTGGAGGCCCTCCGCATGGCGACCTACGAGGGCGCGCGGGCCTTTGGCTTCGCCCAGAAGGGAATGATCCGCGAGGGCTGGATGGCCGACCTTGTGCTGGTGGACCTGGACCAGCCGCACTACATCGGCGCGGACGAGGAAAACCTGGCGGCCTACATTGTCTACGCGGGGAGTTCCGCCGACGTGCGCGGCACCATGGTGAACGGCAAGTGGCTCTACCGCCGGGGGGACTACCCCACCCTGGACCGGGAGGAAATCCTCCAGAAGGCCCGGGAGGCCCGGGCGGCCATCACGAAATAATGGCCGCCTGTACCAAAGTTAGTTCTTAAGACCTATTTATTTTTAACCGTTTTGTTGTATCATTAAATCGAGCTGCGGAAAATACGCAGTTCGCACCGTCAACCGGCGCAGAGTTGAGAATTTGAACCTGAAATTCGAGGGAATCCTGAAGGCAAAGAAGGGAGGGTAAACCCCCAAAGGGCCATAAGGGACGGACAAAGCGCAGGAGCAGTCGGGATAAAGGACGTTAAAGGCGAAGGGAATAAGGAGAAAGGAAACGAGGAAACTTTCATCTGAACCCCCGAGCCCCGGACCTCCAGAACCCCGAACAGGACGGGCAGGCAATTTGACAACCTAATAAGGGGGTTACACAGAAATGAAGAAGTTTGTAACAGCAGTTGCAGTTGTTGCGCTGGTCGCTTTCGCGGCTCCCGTGTTTGCGGCTACCAATCCGTTCATGGATGTTCCCATGAATCACTGGGCTTATGACGCCATTGGCCAGCTGGCCGCTCATGGCATCCTTTCCGGTTATCCGGATGGCACCTACAAGGGCAAGCAGCCCACCACCCGCTATGAGATGGCTTCCGCTCTCGCCCGCGCGCTTGCAGTGGTCGATATGACCAAGGCCAGCAAGCAGGATGTGGAGATGCTCCAGAAGCTCGTTGTTGAGTTCCACGATGAGCTCGAGGCGCTTGGTGTCCGCGTTGATGAGATGGAGGGCAAGGTCAATCTGCTCGACAGCAGGCTCGGCGGCTGGAAACTCAGCGGAGAGCTTCGTCTGGATATCGCCAATGAGAGCATCAACGAGCCGACGACCGGTGATGGAAGCGTTAAACTGAGCCGTGCGCGTCTGCACTTTGATCGTTGGTTTGGCGATCCTGAGAACCCGATGCACTTCCGGGCGACGCTTCGCGGCGACAACGGCAACGGCGAGCAGGGCGCTCAGAACTGGAAGCAGTTCTACGTTGAGATTCCGTTCTTCTATGACACGTTGCTGACCGTCGGCCGTTCCGGCGGAGACTTTGGTGCTGACTACTACCTGGGTGGTACGACGGGCCTTCCCAACACTGGTGGTTTTGCAGGGACAGACTCTCTGCTGACCGACCGCGACTTGGACAAGCTGCAGGTTGAGAAGCAGTTTGGCATGGGTAAGGTGACGGCTTACGTTGCGCATCCGACTGAGGGCAAGCTTGGGGCTAAGAGAGAGACTTATTCCGTGCTTGACACGAATAATATTCTGCGTAGGTTCAGCTCTTCGACCAATTACAGTGCGTGGGAGCTCTTCATGATGGGCAAGTTCCAGTTCAACGAGCAGTTCGGCTTCGATCTGGGCGGTCAGGCTTTTATTGGTGACAATGCGGAGGATAATGGTGTTGTTGCCGGAACGGGCGATGCTTCTCAGACTAAGTTCAACAATGCGTGGACGATCTTCGCGGGTCTTCGCTTCAACTTCAACCCGAACGTTGCCTTCAAGGGTATCTTCTATCACCAGAAGAGGGATATTGACTACTGGCTGGGCAGGCAGGCTGATCCTGCCGATACTGCGTGGCGTCAGTGGGATGCCGGTTTGATGGGCTACGATATTCCGGATGATAGCAATCACTGGAGGCTCATTGTTGACGTGAAACAGGAGGCTCTGAAGTACACGAGCCTGTGGCTGGAGTATGGCC
>JAILIX010000104.1 GCA_024695065.1 Fretibacterium sp.
TATGATTTTGCAAAGAGGAGATACCCTTATGAGGAGGCGGACTCCATGCCAAGGGATATGACGTCAGTCCGCCATGACCGTCTGTTGAAGATTATGGCACTTCTTCAGTCGCGTGGCAGAGTGTCGTCCGATGAACTGCAGGTCACCGGAGAGTATAATAACAAGCGTACACTGCAGAATGATTTGTTGTATCTCCGCGGAACTTACGGCGCAGATATAGGCTATGACTTCCGCCAGCAGGCGTATGTGCTGAAGCATGCCGGGTCTTTTCTCGTCAATCTGAAGGTTACCAGAGATGAAATCGAGGCGCTGACCGCCGGCCTGAAAATGGCAGCTCATTTCCTTCCCCACCTGAAGCAAGGGACCGATTCTCTCTGGGAAAAGCTGGGAGGCTACATTCCCCAGAATATCGTCGAATGGGGCGGAGAACTTGGAAAATCCACAGTCATGGCCATTCCTCTTGCCCCGGTCCGCCCGGAGGTCTTTGCCGTTCTTATGAAGGCCAAACATAAAAGGAGCACGGTGAAAATCACCTATACAGCCCCCGCAAAGGAACCCAAACAGTGGCTGCTGTCGCCCTATGAGTTCTACTTCCGGGCCAATGCCTGGTATATGGTGTCCTACAATCATAAATTTCACAACATCGGCATTCACAGAATCAGCCGGATTAAAAACGCCTCCCCTGCCGCTGAACCCTACGTTCCGCCGGAGGAAGGCGGTTTTACGGAAGATTATGTCTCCTCAGCATGGCATGTCATCCCCGGGACGGAACGGCATCCCATAAAGGTTCACATCGCGGAACCGCTGGCAGATACCTTCCGCGAGATCATCTGGCATCCAACACAGAAAATCGCGGAAAGCCCGGAGGGGGGCATTATCCTCACCGCAGAGGTCCCCAACCTGAACGAGGCGGCCCGCTGGGTACTCTCCGGAGCTCCCCATATCCGCGTCATTGAGCCCGAGGGACTAAAAGAGACTGTCAGAGAGTTTGCCGGGGAGGTTCTGAAGAATTTATAGCCCCTTCCGCTGAGGTTTTCCGGAAAGTTTCGAACAGGCAAGGACCCCAGGCGGCACGCAATGCCCCGTTAAGCCCACCGGAGCTTTTAGTCAGCCCTCCCCACTTTCCTCATACGGTGTGATGCATTCATTGCAGTTGAACAGACGGTTTCATCAACGGTCATGGCGACCAGCGGTTCAGCGCAAATCTATACCGCTGAACGCCGGATTTTTTCCATACTTTTTTGTCCCTACTCCTTTTGGAAGAGATCAAAGACCTCACGTATGACCAGAGGCTGAGCGTCAATATCAGCCCCGAAATATCTGCACATGGGTTCTGTCCGCCGGATGAACCTGCTCTCTGTGCTGCCCCCACAAACCCTTAAACTTCTCTCAATCTCCCGCACAAGAGAGAATTAAATAATTGATTTATTTTAACTTTAGAATATAAAAAAAGATGGAATGGGGGGATACAATGGATAAGGAGCTCATGACGCTGACCATTGGGATACAGAGGGCGAAAAAACACCGGCCATAAAAAGGCACTTGCGGTCCGCAAGTGCCTTTTTTCAGCTTCTCCACTGCCGCCGTGATTGTCCTCCGGCGCTACTCCCGGCCTGTGCTGCCAAATCCCCCGGCGCCCCGGCCGGTCTCGTCCAGCGACTTCGTCTCATCCCAGACACACCGAGTCACCGGCGCAAACACCATCTGGGCAATGCGGTCTCCGGGCTGGATGTTGAAGGGCTCCTGTCCCAGATTTATCAGGATGACCCGAATCTCCCCCCGGTAGTCCGAGTCAATCGTCCCTGGGCTGTTGAGGAGCGTCACTCCATGTTTCAGAGCCAGACCGCTGCGGGGGCGAACCTGAGCCTCATAACCCTCCGGAAGGGCAATGCGGATCCCCGTCGGCACCAGAGCCCGGCCGCCTGGAGGAATGACGCAGGACTCCGAGGCGCGGAGGTCAACTCCGGCGGCCCCTCCCGTGGCATAAGCGGGCAGGGGAAACTCCCCCGCCCGCCCGGAACGCTGAACAGATACCTTCACTTCGCCCATGGGGGCTAGTAATCCCTGCGCGGACGGGGACCACGGCGCTCGCCGCCGAAATCCCTGCGTCCGTAATCGCCACGGCCGCCGCGGTCATAGTCACCCCGTCCGCCGCGGTCGTAGTCGCCGCGCCCGCCACGGTCGTAATCGCCGCGCCCACCGCGGTCATAGTCCCCGCGGCTGCCTCCCCGGCTATATCCCCGGTCGCGGTCGCCATAGCCGCCGCGGTCCCGATCCCCGTAACCCCTTGAAGCAGGCTCACGGGCGGCAAGGTCGGCAATCAGGTTGTCGCGCTCACGCTCATCGGGGAGCACATAGTCCAGGCCGGCAGCGGAGATCTTTTCCTCGTTCGCCAGCAGACGGCGGCGGGTCAGGTTGACCCGTCCCTGATCATCAATCTCCTTGACCATGACGATAACACGGTCACCAGGCTTGAACACATCCTCCACGCGGGGGACGCGGCTGGTGCTGATCTCGCTGACGTGCAGCAGGCCTTCCTTGCCCGGCAGACACTCCACAAAGGCTCCGAAAGCCATCAGGCGCGTCACGGTTCCAAGGAAAACCTCCCCTGCCTCCAGTTCCCTGGTCAGGGCAACCACAATGGAGTGTGCCTCATCCACCTGGGCCTGAGTCGGGCCGGAGATGGAAATCTGACCGGAGTCCTCCACGTTCATCTTCACGCCGGTCTTCTGTGTGATGCCGCGAATGACCTTGCCGCCGGAACCGATGACGTCGCGGATCTTCTCCGGGTCAATGCTGAAGGTCATGATGCGCGGCGCGTTGGGCGACAGCGTGCCCGGCGTGGGCGCCGCAGCCTCCATCTTCTCCAGAATCTCCAGCCGCGCCTTCCGCGCCTGCATCAGTGCCGTCTCCAGAATTTCCCGGGTGATGCCGCCCGCTTTGTTGTCCATCTGAAGGGCCGTCACTCCCTCGCGGGTGCCGGCCACCTTGAAGTCCATGTCACCATAGTGATCCTCAAGCCCCTGAATATCCGTCAGGACACGGACCTTGTCGCCCTCCTTGATCAGCCCCATGGCAATGCCCGCCACGTGGCTGCGCAGAGGAACCCCTGCATTCATCATCGACAGGCTGCCGCCGCAGATGCTGGCCTGAGAACTGGAGCCATTGGACTCCAGAATGTCGGAGACCACGCGCACCACGTAGGGGAACTCCTCCTCCGGGGGAATCACCGGTAAAAGTGCACGCTCAGCAAGGGCTCCGTGCCCGATCTCGCGTCGGCCGGGACCCCGCATGGGGCGCACCTCACCCACTGAGTAGGGCGGGAAGTTGTAGTGAAGGAGGAAGCGCTTGGCGGGTTCGTCCAGCTTAATGCCGTCCAGAATCTGGTCATCCTCACCAATCATGCCCAGCGTCGTCACAGCCAGAGACTGAGTCTCTCCGCGGGTGAACAGGGCCGAGCCATGGACCCGTGGAAGGACACCCGTCTCGCAGGTGATGGGGCGGATCTGGTCCATCGCACGCCCGTCCACCCGGACGCCCTCGTCCACGATAATGGCGCGCATAATCTTTTTCACGCGCTCATCCACAAAGGCGGAGATGTACTCGCCCTTGTCGGGGAACGTCCCGGCAAAATGCTCCACAGCGGTCTTCTTGACCTCCGAGATCTTGTCTCCGCGGGGCTTCTTCTCATGGATACGGACCGCCGCGTCGATATCGCGGTCCAGGTTCCCCATCACCCAGTCGTCAATCTCAGGAATGCGCTCCGGCACCGGCACAAACACCTCCGGCTTGCCAATCTCTTCCTTCATCTGACGGAACAGGGCGATAATCTTCTTTATCTCCGAGTGTGCCAGTTCCAGCGCATCAACCAGCAGCTCCTCCGGGACCTCCTGAGAGCCGGACTCCACCATGGTGATGCCGTCGTCATGGCCGGCAACAACGAGGTTCAGCCGGGAATCCCGCATCTGAGCCTCCGTGGGATTGACCACCAGATTGCCGTCAATGAGCCCCACGCGCACAGCTCCCACCGGCCCGCCCCAGGGGATGCCGGAGATGGAGAGCGCGGCCGAGGCGCCGTTGATGCCCAGCACGTTGGGCGGGTAAGTCTGGTCCATGGCCATGACCGTGTTTACGACGTGAACATCGTTGCGCATGGCGTCATCGAACAGCGAGCGGATGGAGCGGTCCACAACACGCGCGCTGAGAATGGCCGACTCTGAGGGCTTGCCCTCACGCTTGATGAAGCCTCCTGGGATCTTTCCCGCCGAATAGTAACGTTCCTCAAAATCTACCAGCAATGGGAAGAAGTCAATGCCCGTACGCGGCGTGTCCGTGATGCAGGCTGTGCTGAGAATCACCGTTTCCCCATGAGACGCCATCACGGCGCCATTCGCCTGTTTTGCGACTTTCCCCGTCCGAAATACCAGCGGAGTTTCTCCAATTAATACCGAATATTCCTTCTCCAAAGTAATTTAGCCTCCTAGATATATGTACAGCCCATCATTCACCATAGCTTAGGATAACATAACTGCAACGTTACTCCAAGGGGTAATCGCTTAAAAAGCCTCAAAGACAGACAGACGCCCGGGGCCAGAACAGCCCGGACGTCTGTTTTGTGCGGATATAAACGGCCACAACAGGGATAACCCCTTTATTCCCACTCATCACAGTCTTTGTTGACAAATGCGTTGTAGATGGAGCTGATAGCTCTCTCAAAATCCTCGTTGAGAACGCCTATGATGATATTGAGCTCCGACGCCCCCTGATCAATCATGCGGACATTGATGCGCGCGCGGGCCAGAGCGGAGAACACTTTTGCGGCCGTGCCGCTCTGGGATCTCATGCTTCTGCCGACAACAGAGATGAGCGCGAGACCGGACTCAACCTCCAGCGTGTCGGGAGTGACACAGCGTGATATGGCGTTCAGCACCTGCTGTTCCTTATCGACAAATTTTGCTTCCTGAACCACGACGTTCATGGTATCAATGCCGGTGGGCAGGTGTTCAATGGAAATGCCGAACTCCTCAAAGATCTCCACCACTTTTTTGCAGAATCCGACCTCGGTATGCATGAAGTCTTTGGCTATACCTATGGAGCAGAAGTCCTTTCTGCCCGTGATGCCGGTTATAGTGAACCTTGAGCGTCTGGCTGTATTCTCAACTATCCATGTGCCGGGATCGTCCGGATTGTTCGTGTTGCGGATATTAATGGGAATGCCGGCTTTTTTTACCGGGAAGATCGTGTCCTCATGCATAACGGTCGCCCCCATGTAGGCAAGCTCCCGCAGCTCACTGTAGGTGATATGCCGGATGACCTCCGGGTTCCCGATGATTCTCGGATCCGCCATCAGAAGTCCGCAAACATCCGTCCAGTTCTCGTACACGGACGCGCCGCACGCGCCGGCCACAATAGCCCCGGTTATATCGGAACCGCCCCGGGAAAAGGTCTGAACAGCCCCGTCAGGCCTGCTGCCGTAGAATCCCGGAACCACAGCCGCCGGCGTCCCCGCCAGCCTGCCGGAAAGGGCCTCACGCGTCCTCTCCCAGTCGAAGACGCCTCCATCATTAAAGAATACGACCTCGGCAGCATCAATGAACGTAAAGCCCAGATAAGCTGACATCACAAGGCCATTCAGGTACTCTCCCCGCGACGCCGTGTAATCCTTTTCCGGATGGTTCAAAAGCCTGTCCTCAATCTCTGCAAAGGCGTCATCCAGTGATATATTAAGCCCCAGGCCCCGGATAATTTCACCATATCTGTCCTTAATTTTCCGGAACGGTTCCTGAAAATCCCTTCCGGCAGAGGCGAGCTCAAAGCACTCGTACAGCATATCCGTTACCTTGGTGTCGCCGTTAAAGCGTTTTCCGGGCGCGGAGGGCACAACATAGACGCGCGTATCGTCGGCGCGCACGATACCGGCGGATTTGGCGAACTGCGCCGCGTCGGCAAGGGAACTTCCCCCGAACTTTACGACCTTTTTCATAGTGCCTCGATTCCGCAGGGAAGCGGGCCGGTGAAATCGACCAGCTCAGCCTTGACCCCGGGTTCCGGTATGCCGGCCTCAATAAAGCGCCCGGCGTTCCTGATGCACTCTATGACGTCGGACACGACAGCGCTTGCCGTTGGCAGTTTGCCCGCCCCGCGTCCGTACAGCATAACATCTCCCACCATGCTCCCATTGATAAGGACAGCGTTGAACACGTCGTTCACTCCGTACAGGGGATTGCTCTCAGGGACAAGGCAGGGGGCGGTCACAGCGGACAGCTCACCAGTCTCAGGATCCTTCCGGCATATCCCCAGCAGTTTAATGGCCTTGCCCTGTGCCCGGGCTTTTTTCAGGGCCGATACGTCCACCTTCGTAATGCCGCTGCACGGGATCTGCTCATACCCGACGTGTTTTCCGGAGATAAGCGACGCGAGAATGGCCAGCTTGCGTGCCGTATCATATCCCTTTACGTCGGCGTCAGGGTTACGCTCGGCAAATCCGTTGGCCTGGGCCTGGCTCAGGGCCACCGCAAAGTCCATGTTCTCCCTGTCCATTCTGGTTAAGATGTAGTTGCACGTCCCGTTCAATATTCCCACAACGGAGAGAATTTTCTCCTGCTTAAGCCCCTCCCTGAGAGTACGGAGAAGCGGAATGCCGCCCCCAACGCTTGCCTCAAAGAGATAGCTGCACTTATGGGCTTTTGCCGCGGCGGTCAGTTCCACTCCGTGCGCATCCACGAGTTCCTTGTTGGACGTGCACACGGATTTCCCCTTTTCCAGCGCCGCCTTCGTAAACGTGAAGGCATGCTCCTTGCCGCCCATGGTCTCGCACACCACATCGACATCAGGGTCATTCAGAATAACGTCCACATCCCGGACTATTCTGCCGGCATAAGGGGACTCCGGGAAGTCACGTATATCAAGAATATACTTGACATAGACTTCGCCGCCGGCAGCAGCCCTGACCTCCGCCTGGTTTTTGTCCACAAGCTCAACAACGCCGCTGCCGACGGTTCCGAAACCCAATACCGCTATATTTGTCTTCTTCATGGTCATCACTTGCCCGCTATGTAGCCAAGGCTGACCAGCAGTTCCGCGCACTCCACGGCCCCGCCGGCAGCGCCGCGCAGCGTGTTGTGCGAAAGCCCGATGAACTTCCAGTCGTAAATCGTATCCTCACGGAGACGGCCGATGGAAACGCCCATGCCGCGCTCATAATTCACATCAAGGGTCACCTGAGGACGGTTCTCATCATCACAGTACTGGATAAAATTCTTCGGGGCACTGGGCAGTTCCTTTTCCTGAGGAATGCCGCGAAAATCCCGGAGTTTCCTGATAAGCTCCTCCTTGGATCCGGGAGCCTTCCTGAATTTCACAAACGCGGCGGCCGTGTGCCCGTACAGAACGGGGATGCGCACGCACTGACAGGAGATGGCCGGCGTCTGGGCGGGGACAATCACACCGCCTTCAACACGGCCAAAAATCCGAAGCGGCTCTTTTTCGCTCTTCTCTTCCTCGCCGCCGATGAACGGAATCACGTTGCCCACCATTTCGGGCCAGGTACTGAAGTTCTTTCCGGCGCCGGATATCGCCTGATAGGTTGTGGCTATGACCTCATACGGCTCATATTCCTTCCAGGCCGCAAGCGCCGGAGCATAGCTCTGGATGGAACAGTTGGGCTTCACGGCGATGAACCCGCGCGAAGTTCCCAGCCTTTTCTTCTGATATTCTATAACATCTGCGTGCTCCGGATTAATCTCAGGGATAATCATCGGAACATCCGGGGTCCATCGATGCGCGCTGTTGTTGGATACAACAGGGGTCTCCGTGCGCGCGTAGTCCTCCTCGATTTTTTTGATCTCGTCTTTGGACATATTGACGGCACTCAGCACAAAATCGACGTTATCCGCTATCGTCTGTATCTCATTGATGTCGCGGACCACAATGTCCCTGAAGCCTTCGGGCACTTCCTTCTCAAGCAGCCAGCGGCCCTCCACGGCCTCAGCGTAAGTCTTGCCTGCGCTTTGCGAGCTTGCCGCAATCTCCGTCACATCAAACCAGGGATGATTGTCCAACACCTGAATGAATCTCTGCCCGACCATTCCTGTTCCGCCCAGGATGCCGACCCTCAGTTTTTTCATATTTAATTTCTCCCAACCTGCAAATTCCTGATACGCTCTCTGATTTTCGAAGCCGATACGCGTGTACCAGATTCAGAAAATTATAACACAGTGTTCCTCCGCTGCCAGAGGGAGTCTGGGGGGAGGCACCGTCCCACAGACAGGCACATCCGTCGTGCCTCTTAAATCTCTGTGGGGTGTTTGCGAACCCTCCGAAGGCATGATAAAATAGAATTATCAAATTATTTTGAGGAGGTAATGTTTAATGAAGAAGTTTGCAGTTGCGCTTGCGTTGGTTCTTGCTCTGGCGTTTTCCGCATCCGCAGCGCTGACGGAGCCCGTCGCGCTGGTCTTCGCGGCTCAGGAGGTGGGCACAGGAGCTTACTCGGTGTCCGCAGCTATTCAGGGCGTCATGCTGAAGGGCCTTCCTGCGGGGTCCACCATCGACCTGACGACCAACTCCCCCGGCGGCGTGGGTGCGCCTGTCCTCATTCAGAGGGGCCGCGCGGACGTCATCGTTGCCAACGCCGGTCCGTCCCAGTGGAGCGTTGAACGCACCAAGGAAGCCTACCAGTTCGGCGGCTGCCCCGACGTGCGCAGCATCGCCGGCGGTCTGGGCCACGCCATGACCAACATCATGTTCACCCAGAAGTTTGTGGACGAGACGGGCATCACCACGATGGAAGAGGTCATCGCCAAGAAGCATCCCCTTAAGCTCATCACCAAGAAGAACGGTTCCCTGGGCGAGCTGACCGCCGAGCGTGTCATCGAGGCCTGCGGCATCTCCGTCGAGGACTTCCTGAAGTTCGCGAAGTGGGAGAAGAGCGGCACCGACGCCATCAAGAGCGGCATTCAGGACGACCTCTATGACGCCACCATCGACCACATCGACGCCGGTCAGGCCACCACGACGGAGATCTGCCTGACCCACAAGATGCACTTCGTCCAGCTTGCGCCGGAGACCCTGGCCAACATGCAGAAGATGGGCTACGCTCCGCTGGTCATGGAGCCCGGTACATGGAACGGCCAGGACAAGGCCATCAACACCATGGGCTCCCAGCAGAACGTCATCGTCCCCGCCAGCATGAAGGACGACGTGGCCTACGCGCTGACGAAGGCCATCTGCGAGGGCAAGGAGGAGATTGCCAAGGCCGTTGCGTCCCTGGCGTGGTTCGACCCCAAGACCGCCGGCAAGCATGAGCTGAACGGCGCTCCCCTGCACCCCGGTGCGGTCAAGTACTACAAAGAGGCCGGGCTGCCCTGCGACGAATAGCCGTTTGGGCTGCTGATGGGACTTCTTTCCGGAAAATCGGCAATTATCACAGGCTCGTCCAGAGGCATCGGACGAGCCATTGCCTTTGCTTTCGCCCGTGAGGGTGCAGATGTGGTTATCCATGGTACAAAGGAAGCCGCGCTGAAGGCCCTTCAGACGGAACTGAGGCAGGGGGGCGCCCGCTGCGAATTCGCCGCCGGGGACATCGGGGAGTACGAGACCTCGGTTCACCTGACGCGAACCTGCCGGAACGCCTTCGGAAAAATTGACATTCTGGTGAACAACGCGGGCATCAACAGCCGACGCAGTTTTGCGGACCTGACCCTGGAGGAGTGGGACGCCATGCTGCGGACGAACCTCACCAGCGCGTTTTATGCCTGCAAGTGCGTCGTTCCGGTCATGCTGGAACAGGGGAGCGGCTGCATCATTAACATGTCTTCCTCTGCGGGCCGGACACCGCATCCCAACGCCTCCATCTCCTATGGAGTGTCCAAGGCGGGGCTCATCTCCATGACGCAGAAACTGGCATGGGACCTCGCCCCCCACGGAATACGGGTCAACGCAATCTGTCCCGGACCCATCGAGACGGATATGACCCGCCAATGGACGCCGGAGTACCGCGAAAAGGCCCTCAGTTCCATCCCCCTGCGCCATCTGGGGCGGGAGGAGGATGTGGCGGGCGCGGCGGTGTTCCTCGCGTCGGAGCTTTCTGCGTTCGTCGTGGGCGAGTGCGTCAACGTCAACGGCGGGAAATACATGAACTAGCGCTTTTTGGGCCGGGTGTGGCTGCCCGGCTCTTTTTTATACCCGATTTTATATTGAAAAAGGGATGATCGACTTGGCAACCGAGACTAAGTTTAGCCTGAGAACGTGTGCAGCTATCCTTGTCACCATTGCGTTTTTTGCGTTTCAGATGTACATCGCCCTGGTGCAGCAGTTTGCCCCCATGTTCCAGAGCCCGCTGCACCTGGTGTTCGCTCTGACGCTGCTCTTCCTCTACTATCCTGCGGATCACGGCTACCGCAAGAAGGTGAAGAAGGCTGCCGAGGCGGCCGGCCAGACGCCGGACCCCGCGCTGCTGAACAAGTATTCATGGATGAACTGGATTGACCTTCTTGCCTTCGCGGGCATTGGCTTTCTGCTGTGGTACGTGCTGACCCAGAATGTTCGGCTCAACGAGTTTGTCCTTGGCGTTGACGAGGTCTTTCCCATGGACCAGGCCGCAATGGCTGTGACCATCCTGCTGCTCCTCGTGGCGGTTTACCGCACACTGGGCGGCATCCTGGCCGGGTTCATCACCGTCTTTATCATCTTCGCCTGGGTCTCTCCCTACCTGCCGGGAATCTTCCACACCAACGCCAAGCCCTACGCACAGTTCATCGAGGAGTTCACCGCCGGCATGACCATGACCGAGAGCGGCGTCTTCGGCACCCCCCTGCTGACCAGCGCCAACACGCTGTTCTACTTCATCGTGTTCGGGGCGTTCTTCTCCACCATCGGCGGAGGCCAGCTCCTCATCGACATGGGCATGAAGGTCTCCAACAAGTCCTCCGGCGGGCCTGCCAAGGCAGCGGTGCTGTCCTCCGGCCTCATGGGCATGATCTCCGGCTCCGCAGTGGCCAACGTCGCCACCACGGGCGTCATGACCATCCCCATGATGAAGAAAATCGGCTACGAGCCGGAGGAGGCCGGAGCCGTGGAGGCCGTGGCGTCCACCGGCGGCCAGATCATGCCCCCCATCATGGGCGTGGGCGCGTTCATCATGGCGGAAATGCTGGGTGTGAACTACATGAGCATCGCCGCATCCGCCATTATCCCCGCGGTGGCGTACTACTTCGCGGTGTTCGTTCTTGTGGACAAAATCGCCGCAAAGCGCGCCTCACGGCTTGACGCCACGGCAGACGCCTCCATCCGCGTGGACCGGGCCATCCTGCCGCGCCTGTACCTGCTCATCCCGGCTATCCTGCTTGTAGTATGGATTATCCGCGGGTTCTCCCTCATGAGGGCGGGCATGGTGGGTATCTTCACCTGCCTGATCTGCGACGCGATCAACTACTTCGTGAACAAAAAGGACTTCCTGAACCTCCGTCAGCTCTGGGACTGCTGCATCGACGGAGCGAAGCAGGCGGCGGCCATCGCCATCCCCACGGCGGCCTGCGGCATCATCATCAACGTGGTGACCCAGCAGACCTCGCTGGCCACAAACCTATCCAGCCTCATCCGCTCGCTGGACACCAGCTACCTCTTCCTGGCACTGGCCATTGCCATGGTGGGCTGCATGATCCTGGGCATGGCGCTGCCCACCGTGGCGGCGTACCTTGTGGGCGTCATCCTCTTCGTCCCCTGCATCCAGCCGATTCTGCTCAAGACCGGCATGGCACCGGCGACAGCGAACCTCTGCGCCAACATGTTCGTGTTCTACTACGGCATTATGGCCCAGATAACACCGCCCGTCTGCGTGGCATCCTATACCGCGGCAGGCATCGCGGGGGCCGACGCAATGAAGACAGGGCTCAAGGGCTTCACCTTCGCCATGGTGGGATTCCTGGTGCCCTTTGTGTTTGTCTACAATCCTCCGCTGCTGCTCCACGGGACCTGGCAGGAGATTGTTATTTCCGTGCTCCAGCTTGCCATCGGAACGTACTTCCTGGCCCTCATGGTCGCGGGCTTCTTCAAAAACGAGCTGAACTGGCTTGAGCGGACGCTGCTGTTTGCCGCGGCCCTGTCCCTCATCGCGCCGGAGATGATCAGCTCCATCGTCGGGGCCGTGGTAGGCGTTGCCGTGCTGTTCCTCAGCACCCGCAGAGCAAAGGGGGCATCCGCATGAGCCGTCATCATAAGGCAGCCATCGCGGGCAGCGGACTGGCGGCCCTCGCCACGGCGGCCCGCCTCCATGAGCAGGGTGTGAAGGATATTGCCATTTACGCGGGCGGCCTCGGCGGAACGCCCTATATCGCAGCAATCAACTTTGTCCTGCCCGATAACCCCTACGGCGACACACCGGAGCAGTATGCTGCCGACATGCTGGCCGCAGGCTACAACATCGGGAACAAGGAGCTCGTCACGGAGATGGCCAACGCCACGGTGCGGGGCTATGAGCTGCTGTGCCGCTGGGGCGTCGCCTTTGCCCGCAACGACGACAACACAATAAAACTCCGCCACGTCTCCGGCCACAAGTACCCCCGCTCCCTGTGCCAGACCACGGATCTCATCGGCGCGGAGATCGAGAAGGTCATGATCCCCAGGCTGAAGGAGGCCGGCGTTGAGTTTCACGACAAGTGTCAGGTGGTGGAACTCCTGACGGGGGACGGCAAAATCGAAGGGTTCGCTGTGAGCGAGAACGGAGGAGAGCCCTACAACGTCTATGCTCCGGTGGTGGTGGCGGCATGGGGCGGTGTGGGGAACCTGCTGGGGACCTCGACCTACCCTGACGACGTGCGCGGCAACACACTGGGCATGGCGAAGCGGGCGGGGGCGGACCTCATCGACCTTGAGTTCATCGAGTTTGAACCCATGGTGATGATGACGCCTCCCGGCACGGTGGGCGAACCCTGCCCCACGGCCATGCTGGGCGAGGGCGGGACGCTGCTCAACTCCGACGGCGAGCGGTTCCTGCTGAAGGTTCGGCCTCAGGGGGAGGCAGGGGCGCCGAAGTCCCTCATCAACCATGAGATCTGGAAGGAAGTCGCGGCCGGAAAGGGCAACCCCCATGGCGGGATCTGGGTTGACCTCCGCCACATCGACGAAAAGGTGCTGAAGGCCTACCCCTGGTTCTACAACCGGCTGATGAACAACGGCTGCGACCCCAAAAAGGAACTGCTGGAGGTCGGCCCCATGCCACACAGCTTCTCCGGCGGCATCAGGGTGGACCGGAACTACGAATCCAACGTGCCGGGGCTCTACGCCGTGGGTGAGGCCTGCGGGGGCATTCACGGGGCCTGCCGGTGCGCGGGCAACGCCGCCAGCCAGGCGACGCTCTCCGGGCTCCTGTGCGCTGAAGGGATTCTTCGGACGGGGAAACTGGACCGGGAGATCTCCGAGCGTCCGGTGAACGTGAAGCGGGATGACGCAGCACGTGAGAAGTTCCTGCCGGAACTTCAGAAGATTGCTGCCCGCGCCCTGGGCGTGTTCCGCAGCGGGCCGGATCTGGAAAAGGCAATCTCGGCCACGCAGGGCATTCTGGATGACCCGGCCGCGGCGAAGGACGATTTCACCGTCCAGACCGCGCTTTCCATCAACCTGATTGCCAGGGCTGCGCTGAACCGCAAAGAGAGCCGCGGCACACACAACCGACTGGATTTCCCGGACGCCAGCCCGGAGTTCGAAAAAGAATTTACGTTCTGAGGGACGGGGGCAGCCCCTTCTGTCCCCCGCCCGCTTCGGTTGACAGAAGGGCTCTGCCCCATTTAAAATGAATTAAGGGAACCTCTAAAAACGGGCTTAATGATCCATTTTAGAATTTGGCGTCTTAAAATGTTACCCCAAATTCCCGTATAGCAGATTGAATTTACGATTTGTCCTTATATCCCATCAATTTCAGGGATATCTCCTGGGATTGAGCGCATTTATGCCACACATCCGGCTGTCCTGCTCAATATCTCATACCTGCAAAAATTGTATATCAGGTTCGTCAATCCCGCATTGAA
>JAILIX010000105.1 GCA_024695065.1 Fretibacterium sp.
CAGAGGAAATTTAAAAGAGTCAGTGTTTCTGTCAAACATTTTTTTCGAAGGGGTATAATTTTATCTTGGAAAGACACAAGATAATCACGGCCTAGACAAGCCGATACGATGGGGGTCCGTATGGCAATGGGAATGATATCCACCTGGGGTAAATGGATCAGCAAGAAAAAGCTTTCCTTACATTCCGTGGCCGCCGCTTTTCGGGGCAAGCCTGGAAATGAACTTGGAACACTGTGGAACACAACCATAGGAACGGTGCTGACATGTTTCGCGATTGTCGCACTGATTATGCCGTATCGATTCTCCTCCGGCGGAGTAACAGGCATCGCCCTCCTCACCAACTACCTGTGGGGAATTTCTCCTGCATGGGTAATCTCGGTGGGCAATGCACTCCTGCTTATCTGGGGCTGGCATTACCTCTCCATGCGATTTGCCCTATGGACGATTTATGTATCGGTTCTCACAAGCCTGGTGATTCCTCTCCTTGAAATGGTCCACTACCCTGTTATCAGTGAACCCATATTGGCTGCGCTCATGGGAGGAGTGGTCGGCGGCGTTGGCTACGGGATGCTGTTTCGCGTTGATGCCAGCTCCGGCGGTACGGATGTTGTAGCCATGGCCGCCAAAAAAAGGTGGGGGGTGGATGTCGGAATCATGTCGCTTTATCTTAACCTTTTTATTCATCTTGCCTCCATCGCCGTTGTCTCGCTGGAACAGGTGCTGTTTGGCGTGGTGCTGCTTTACGTCGAGAGCCTGACAGTTGACAGTGTGGTGCGTTCTTTCCACCGGAGAACCCAGGCCCTGGTTATCAGCCACCGCTCCGCCGAGGTGGCGGACTTCATCTTGTCCGAGCTGGAACACACCGCAACTCTCATCCCCGCAAGAGGGGCTTACTGTGGGGTGTCCGTTGAACTTCTGCTGGTGGTGCTGCCCCGGCGGCAGGTCCCTTCGCTGAAGCGCCATATTGCTGCCCTCGACCCGGCCGCCTTTGTGATCTTCTCCGACGTTTCCGAGGTGGTCGGAGAGGGATTTAAGAGCTGGTTTCGAGTATAGATTCTTCGCCTTGAGGTATAATTTTCTTCAAACCACGGCGGCGTGAGGCGGGGGATTACTTTATGAGAAGATATAATATTATGAAATTTATAACGCTACTGGCAGCATTGCCCATGTTATGGTGTGCTGTATCTGGGGCCTGGGCAGCTCCCGATGGTGAGGTGGGCCTACAACTTGAGGGGCTGGTGAGGACGGACGAGGAAAGAAACGCAGACCTGCAAAGAGCGTTTTCCGAGATCTCCGGCGACGTGAGTGAGGAGGATCAGGTTCGTCTCAAACGAGGTCTTCGCATCTCAAAATCCAACTTTCTTCGGCTTTATCAGGAGCACTGGCGATCTGAAAACATGGCCAGAAAACTGGAGCGGACCGTAAACGAGGCTTTCAATGAGCAGACCAGAGACCTCATGACCGGCACCGCTGCTATTCAGATGGCCACGAATGAGGAGCTCATAGAGAACATTCAGAATGCGGTCAACTTCAAGTTCTCTCCCACCCAGGAGGATTTTCTCGCCGGCATTGAGGCAGAGTTTGGCCTCATCCTCCAGAAAGAAGTCCGTAACTTCTTCAATGAGGTAAGCGCCTATCTGCTCGCCAACGCGAGGAACCCCATGGTCCGTGCCGGGGTTCGCGAACTTCACAACCGTGTCGTCAGGGATAACGAACAGGCCATTATGAAGCTCGTCCATGGAAGTCTGCGGGACAAATACCCGGACCTGCTGATGGAGACAGGAATCAGCGGCGGATTCAAAGCCGCTGTGGGTGTCGGTCTCCTGACGTACTATGTCAAAAAAAGACTGGCAGCTCACGCAGCCCGAAGTGTCGGCAAAAAAATCGCTAAACACTCTCTGGGGAAAATCGTGGGTATGGGCATCCCTATTATTGGATGGGGGCTGATGGCCTGGAGCCTCTACGATTTCTACTCCCTCTCCGAGGAGGCAAAGACTGAGGCCCGTCAGCAGCTCAACGCCATGAATCAGGCCATGTACTACGAACAAGTCCCGGAGGTGTACTGGGACAAGATGGAGCCATTTGTTCTGGACAACTACCTTGCTGCACTGACAAGAATCCAGGAAATGGGCGAACAGGCTGAAAAACTTGCCAAGGACCCACGGATCGCTGCCCTGAGCGAGGGCCTCAGTGATGTCGCACGTCTGGTTTTCTCAGAACGGATGGCCAACGCCGTCACCAGTATCGGCGTGAAAGACGGTGACCCTGTTCCCTTCCTGTCCAACGAAAAGGATTACGACGATCTGCTCACTCACTTTGGGACACTCATCCGAGATGCCTCACCGGACAGGTTCGAGTGGTTCGTGGATATGCTCCGCTGGAACAGTCTCTCCCAGATACGGACCTGGTTGAGCCTCGCGGGCGAGGATGCGTATTTTGATATCTACGCTTCGTTCCCCAGGGAGATTCTGGCTCAGTTCCCCCCGACAGAGGAGTCGCTGAAGGCACTCTCCTGGATGGCCCATAACCTCACGCTCAACGCGAGAAAACTGGCCTGTTCTCTCCCCGCCTCCGACCTTCGATGGGTGATGGAGGAACTTCCAGGACGTTTTGTGCCCCACCTCTTTGGGGAAGAGCATGACATTCCCGCCATACGCGCAGAGATCGCCCGCCTGAGGGAAATCCCGGACTGTGAATCCCGCGCTCCGTGGCAGGGCGTGTGGGAGTACCGGTGGTCACGGTATGGTTTCTATATCATCGCTGCTGTCGTGGCCCTCATCGCTGCGATGCTGCTCCGCCCTCTGATAAGCCTTGTGAGATTCTTCGCAGGAAGAAAGGAGCACAATAAGAAGGAATCCCATGAAAAAAACATCACGCCGACTCCTTTTGTTATTAATTTTCCTCAGATTGTGCCAGCCGGATATTCGACAGGCTCCCCCGCCTATGCTGTTAAGTTAAAAGTGTCAGAAGCACTGGCTCAGGACCTCAGCACTATCAGCTGGAACATGACCCAGACCGTTCTGCCCTGCGATGAGGACAGCGGTGCGCGCATTCTCTCCGTCCAAATGGAGGACCTGGGCGGAATTGCCCGCTGGGTGGCCCGTCACCGAGAGGATATCGAGGTGCTTCAGCCCGAGGAGTTGCGTTTGGCGGTGGCAAATATTCAGGAAGAAGAGACCAAAGGGGGTGGAGCATCATGAGTCTCATGATTTCAACGGGGACTTTTCCCCCCTCAGGGACTCAGGAATTGGGCTTTGTTTATGGAACCAGCTGCCTCAGTCGAAACTTCGCGCGGGATATAACCGCAACAATGCGAAACGCAACGGTGGGGGGCGAACTGAAAACCTATTCGGACATGATGAGTGAGGGGGTAGAGCTGGCAAAGGAGCGGATGCTGGAGATGGCCGAAAGCCTTGGTGCTGACGGAGTCTACGCCGTATGCATTGCTACCCCTCAGGTTGCCGGCGGCGCGGCGGAGGTCATCATGTACGGCACCGCCTTCAGAAGGATATAGCTCCTTGATTGATTCATGAAAACACCGCAAGGAGGGCATCTTAAATGATTTCAATCGTTCTGGCGGACGACCACAAGCTTTTCCGGGAAGGACTGCGCAGAATTCTGGAAGACGAGAAAGACTTCAGGATATTGGGGGAGGGGGCCAATGGCGCGGAGGCCCTTGAACTTGTCCGTCGTTATCATCCGGACATTCTGCTCTTTGATATCCGGATGCCGGAGATGGATGGCATACAGCTCATCAAAAAAATGAGGGAGCTGGGCCTGAAGACCGCCTCCATTGCTGTCACTGCTTATGACCATGAAAACTATTTGTCGGGATTGTCCTCTGAGGGCGTCCGGGGGGTCGTTCTTAAATCGTCAGGCAGCACGGAGCTGATTGCGGCTATCCGGACAGTCTGCGGGGGAGAAGCTTACGCCGACCCCTGCATCGCCGGGAAAATGATGTCCCATTTCTCACAGCACAGGCACGCGGATAATCTGATTGAGGCACTTTCACCGCAGGAAAAACTCATCCTCTATTGGGTTTCTCAGGGGTACAGCAATCAGGAGGTGGCAAAACAGACGGTCCTCTCAGAGAAGACAGTGAAAAATCATGTGAGCCATATGCTGAAAAAGCTGGAGCTGCGCGACAGGACGCAGGCGGCTGTCATGGCCTGGCGGACGGGCTTTGCCCAAATAAGAGCAGAGGCTCTGAAATCAGGAGTAGTGTAACGTGCTTATTTCTGTGATATAATAGGAATAGTAAAACCTTGCGATGGGTTTTGCCCCCACGCGAGGGGAAATCGATCGGCAAATTTTTCTGATCTGAAAGGAGGGTTTCTAATGGCAAAAGCGAACGTGAACGGCGATGTCTGTGTTGGCTGTGAGACCTGCGTGGGAACATGCCCCGTGTCGGCCATCTCGATGAATGACGGTAAGGCCAAGGTAGACGAGGGAACGTGCGTGGAGTGTGGCAGCTGCGTCTCGGCCTGCCCGGTCGGCGCAATTTCGCAGTAAGCCAATTTCTTTTTGCCGGCGGGATGAAAACTCCCGCCTTTTTCATCTTCTTTCTTTTTTTATTCATCTTGTGGTAAAATAATAAAATAAAGATTAGGTTATCAGCTCACACATGGAGGTGAATAATATGCAGGTGACTTCGATGCTATCAGCGGGATATCTGGAGCCCAGTGTCCAGCTGACAGGCCGACAGCAAAAGGTGCAGCAGACAGAGAAAGAGGCGGACTCCCTCCGTGCGCCGGTTGCCGGTTCTCCTTCAATTTCTGAGCAGGGAGAAGCAGCCGCGCTTTCCCGGAGAGAAGCTGATGTTCTGGCTCAGGAGCAGAGTCTGCGCGCAAAAACGGGCTACAATGCAGAGGTTAGTACGGTCTACAGCTATACTATGGGGCCCGATGGACGACGTTACATCACCGGTGCCTCCATGACCATGAAGGGTGACGCGGAGGACCTGAACCGCGTGGGCGGCGGTATCACCACAAGGGAATTCCAAGCCGAGGAACAAAGAGCCAGCCAGGAAAAAGTTTCCCCCACAGAGGACAAGTCCGGCTCACGAAGTCCTGACAGTGCTGATAAGGGGAAGAACAGCGCAGGCAGCAGTGACTTGTCCGAGGAGCAGGAGGCTCAGGTCCGCGAGATGACCCGGACTGAACGTGAGGTTATTGCCCACGAGGCGGCACATCAGGCTGCGGCGGGAGCTTTTGGAGGAGGCGTAAGTTACTCCTATACTCAGGGGCCGGACGGCAAAAGCTACATCACAGGCGGTGAGGTCCCCATCCAGCTCAAATCGGGCTCCACGCCGGAGGAGACACTGCGTAATATGCAGCAGGTTCAGCGGGCGGCTTTAGCCCCGGCAGACCCATCAGGACAGGACCGCCGGGTGGCTGCTAAAGCAGCGGCAATGGCAACTCAGGCCCAGCAGGAAATTGCTGCAAAGAGAGGCTCCTCTGATGAGAATAGGGAGGGTGTCACGGAAGTCGCCCGCGGAACGCCAGTTGCGGACGCGAAGAAGCCACAGGAGGAGGATCCCGCGAAGAACGGAGTGGCCTCCATTGTGGCCTCAATCAAAGAAGCTCAGGTTCAGGCACAGCTTTTATCAGTAGCCGCTTAAAAAATTAGAAAAAGCTAAGGGGGGAATTTCTTCCCCCCTTTTTTACGCCGTGGCTTCGTGCTCCTCAACCTCACCCGGGCGTTCGTGTATCTGCCGCAACACCTCAATGGCTACCTCCAGGGCGCGCTTTCCATCCCGGATGCCCACCAGAGGCGGCCGCTTATCACGGACGCAGCTCACAAAATGCGCCAGCTCCAGCTTCAGGGGCTCGCTCTTTGGGAAAATCGGCGTTTCCAAAATCTCGGTTTGCCCGTCGTTGCTGCTGACACACCGATTGATTTGGACTGTCTGTGTCTCATAGTTCACCGTGATATGGCGCTGGCGCTCCATGATGTCAAGTTGCCTCAACTTCTTTTCTGAGACGCGGCTGACCAGGATATGGGCCAGCACACCGTTCTCAAAAGTAATCTGGGCGTCGGCGATGTCCTCGTGGTTCGTGTAGATACAAGCTCCCGTTGCGGCAATTCTGGCAATGGGAGAAGGTACCAGGGAGAGGATAATGTCAATGTCATGAATCATCAGGTCCAGCACGACGCCGACATCGTTGATTCTGGGCGAAAAAGGCCCGATGCGCTTGGCCTCAAGATAGATGGGATTGTGGGCCGTCTGGGATATATAACGAATGGCGCTGTTGAACCGCTCAATATGCCCCACCTGAAGCACCAAATCCCGCGCCGCTGCAAGCCGTAGCAGTTCCTCCGCTTCATCCGGACGGGTGGTAACCGGTTTTTCCACCAACACATGAATCCCAGCCTCCATGGCTGTCCGTGCGACTTCGTAGTGGAGGCTTGTGGGAACCACGATGGAGAGCGCATCCGGAGACTGATGATCAATCAATTCCTCCAGTGACCCATAGGCGGAGACGCCCAGATGATCACCGATGAGGCGGGCGCGTTCAATATCGCTGTCCGCCACCCCCACCAGACGAGCGTCCAGAAGCTCTGTGTAAACACGGGCATGATGCTGCCCCAGGTGCCCGACACCAATGACGCCAACCTTCTTGACAGAGTCCATCATATAACACTCCCCATCCTTGCCTCCAAGTATTCGGAAGCATCTTTAATATTATCCCTCCCTCCCTGAACTTTGTGGCATACCTCTGGAAAGAAATGGCAGCAGGGGCCTGATATAATCATGAACGTACTTTTTTCTGCCGGCAAAGCCCCCGCTAAGCGGGCTGGAGTGGTATGATAGAGCAATCAATACGCTACGGAGGTTCCTGCTATGGACGATAAGACGAGCGAGAAAATTTTTTATATTACGACCCCAATCTACTACGTAAACGACATTCCCCACATTGGCCATGCCTACACAACCATTGCCTGTGACACGATGAGCCGTTACAAGCGCATGAAAGGCTTTGATGTCCGTTTCCTCACCGGAACGGATGAACACGGCCAGAAGATACAGGCAGCTGCAGAGAAACAGGGCATCACCCCCCAGGCACTGGTGGACAAAATACATCTGAACTTCAAAGAGCTCTGGAAAGTTCTGAACATCAGCAACGATGACTTCATCCGCACGACGGAGGAGCGTCACATCCGTGTGGTGCAGTCCATGTTCAGGAAACTGATGGATCAGGGGGATATTTATAAGGGGACCTACGAGGGGCGTTACTGCGTGCCATGCGAGACATACGTCCCGGAGTCCAGCATGGGACCGGGGGAAACCTGTCCGGACTGTGGCCGCCCTCTCACCATGATGAAGGAGGAGAGTTATTTCTTCCGTGGATCGAAGTATGTCCCCCAACTTATCGAGCACTACGAGCGGCACCCGGAGTCCATTCTGCCCCGTATCCGCTATAACGAGGTCATGAGTTTCCTCAGGGGTGGGGTACGCGACCAGTCTGTCTCAAGAACGACGCTCAAGTGGGGCATTCCCGTCCCCGGCGACGAAAAGCACGTCGTCTATGTCTGGTTCGATGCACTGATTAATTACGCCTCCGCCCTCGGCTGGCCGGACGCCCCGATGTTCTCCAGCTACTGGCCCTCTGTCCGTCACATGGTCGGCAAGGACATCATCCGCTTCCACTGCGTCATCTGGCCGCTCATGCTGCTGGCTCTGGGACTTCCGCTCCCACAGACGGTGGTTGCTCATGGCTGGTGGACTGTGGACGGTGAGAAGATGAGCAAGTCCAAGGGCAACGTGGTGGATCCCTTTAAGATGGTGAAAGACTATGGCCTCGACCCGTTCCGCTATTTCCTGCTGCGGGAGGTCCCCTTTGGCAACGACGGTGACTTCTCCGAGTCCGCGCTGGTGGGGCGCATCAACAGCGACCTGGCCAACGATCTGGGCAACCTGCTGAACCGCACGCTCCAGATGATTGAAAGCTACAGGAACGGCATTGTTCCGGCGGCCATGGATAACAACGCGCAGAATAATCTTGCGGATAACGTCCTGGAGAATGTTGATAAGGCAATGGAGCGTTTTGCTTACGACGAGGCCATGAAGGAAATCTGGGCCTTCATTGGCCGGGCCAACAAATATATTGACGAGACCATGCCGTGGAAGCTGGCAAAGGACACGGACAAAGCGGCGGAACTGGACGAAGTTCTGATGAACCTCTACGAGGTACTGCGGCTGGCGGCGCTGCTGGTGGCCCCTGTGATGCCGCAGACGGCGCAGAGAATGTGGGCCCAACTCGGCATTGAGGACGATCCCCTGAAAGAGCTGTACAGCAGCTTCCGCTGGGGCGATGGCGCCGGGGCAAAGATACGGAAGGCGGAAGTTCTGTTCCCGCGCATTGATGTGAAAGAGTGGCAGAAAGCAAAGGAAGCCGGGAAAACTGTAAAAACGGAGGAGAAAACGATGGAACATGAGCCGGAGATTGGCATTGAAGAATTTAAAGCCGTTGAGATGCGGGTGGCTCAGATTGTAAAGGCCGAGGAGATCCCGAAGTCACGAAAACTCTACAAGCTGGAGGTGGATTTGGGGTATGAGAAGCGCACGGTCTGCTCAGGAATCAAGGCGTTCTTCACAACGGAGGAACTGGCGGGCAAACGCGTCATTCTTGTGACGAATCTCAAGCCCGCGAAGCTGTGCGGCATTGAGAGCAACGGAATGATTTTGGCAGCGAGTGTTAAAGTGGACGGCAACGCAGAGTCACTGACCCTCGTGACCCCTGACGGGGATATTCCTCTGGGCAGCCGCGTGAGCTGATAAAACACAGCTGAGGACCCATGCGGCTCATCAAATCGCGGGAAATGAGCTTCCTTGAGGGGGAGCTGGGACTGTGGCTTGAGAGCGGCCTGCTCAGCAGGGAGCAGGCCGCCGGTATCCGTGGACTCTACGGCGTCCGGCGACAGCCACTTTTTCTCATACTGCTGGAGGCTGGTGGGGCGCTGGTGGGACTTGGGATCATCAGCTTCGCAGCGGCAAACTGGCAGGAGATGTCCCGGTTTCTTCGCACCCTGCTGTTTGCAGGAGCGTATCTAGCCTGCCTCATCGCGGCGTGGGGATTGAGAAGAAAATCTCCCCGCGCTGCGCGTACTTTCCTTCTGCTGGCCAACCTCGTCTACGGTGCGGGGCTTTTCTTAATCGCACATCTGTACTATTCCGGTCTGGAATGGCGTGACCTTATGAGATACTGGCTGGGAGGCGTTCTGTTGTTCGCTCTGCTTTTCCGGGACCCGTGGCAGGCACTCCTGTCTCAGGCTGTCGCACTGGTTTACTTTATTGGGACAGACGCAGTGAGCCTCTTTAAAGCTGGAGCCCTGTTGCCTGCTTCAAATTTTTTTATGCCGGTTGAAACCTGGCCTTTCATGGGCGCGCTGTGGGCAGCAGCGTTATGGACACGAGGACGAATGGTTTTTTACACGCTCATTTTGTTAACCCTGACCGTTGCCGAATCCAGGGTGCGCCTTTGCTTCGGAACCTCGGCGGGGCTGGCTGTTATGGCGGGCGTCGGCGCGGCGCTGTCCTTTCTCCCGGTGCAGAAATGGAGTTGGGGCGATAACTGGAACGGGCTGTTATCTTACTCACTCCTTGGGGTGGTCATGGCGGGAACGTTTGGACTGGCCCTGACCTATCCTGAATGCTGGGGAGACTTTTTTACGAAGATTCCGCCGTTTACCTCTGTCAGGATTCTCGCGGCAGGGACGACAGGGCTGCTGGCGCTGCTGATGCTGTGGCAGTTCCACCGTGGGCTCACAGCAGGAGGGACTTTCCTTATCCTCCTCGCGGCACGCTATTTCTTCGACGGGATATTTGATCTGATGTCCCGCGCGTGGGGCTTCACTGTCATCGGCATATCCTGTCTTGCTGTGGGCATTTTGTTAAACTGGCAGCGGAAACGAACCGGCATGGAGGAAGTTCCGCAGCAACACGCAGACAAGGCACCTGCCACCGCCAGGGGCATACGTGATCAATGCAGCAAAAACCCGAACAGCTGACGTATTTTTCAGCAATTGCCCTCAGATCCCGGAGAGACCTTCCGAACCTTTTATTTTGATGTACAGTATGTTAAGATAGGTAAAAATTCGTGGGAAAGGGAGGCGGTCTTCCATGCCGATGTTCAACTGCAGAGTGCACGAGAAGATCCGGAACTTCCTGATGGACACGGGGTCAGCCGACGGCCGGACAGAGATATCCTGGGGCGATAAAGCCCCTTAAATACAGCAGCAGTTTTAAGCTGTGAGTTTTTTGTAAATTTTCGGGAATAATGGGGATAAAGGAGAGGGTATTTTATGGCGGAGCTCACGAAGGAAGACGAGAAAAAAAACTGGCTCTATAACGCTGCGTTGGACATGAAGAAAAGTGCCGCGACGGAGAGCGAGCTCAACGAGCTTATACGTCAGTTGAAAGAGCTTGTGCCGTACAAGGACACTGAAGCCCTTCTCCAGGAGGCTGAGGATACACTGAAGCGGGAGCAGAGCTATCAGACTGCCCTGGAGGCAGAGACCCGTTTCCAGTCCGATTATGAGGATAATGACTACGATGAGGACGACCTCAGGGATCTGATTCGCTCCTTTGAATTATTGGGAGACTACAAGGACGCCAATGCCCACATGACAAAGGCAAAGGATCTCCAGAACGGAATGCACGCAGCACAGTCAAAGAAGAAAATGATAAAGATAGCAGTCCTGGCAGCTGTCCTTATGGTTGGTGCTGTGTTGGTTTGGCATGAAATGCAGGCAAGCCGGGGAGCGTTCACGGAGCTGATATCCAGGGCGGAACAGGGAGACATCTTAGTACAGCACCAGTTAGGCAATATGTATTACAATGGCGAAGGCGTGAATGTTGATTATAAGGAAGCAGCACGCTGGTATAAAATGGCGGCGGATCAGGGATATGCCCAGGCGCAGTTCAATTTGGGTGAGATGTACTACAACAACCAGGGGGTTGAAAAAGGGGTCCCGCAGGCAGTGGAGCTGTACCGCAAGGCTGCAGTGCAGGGACATGTCCGGGCTCAGTACAAATTGGGCGGCGCTTATTACAACGGGTGGGGCGTTAAGCAGGATTATAAATTGGCCCTCAAGTGGTTCCGCAAGTCCGCAAGACGTGGAAATGCTGAGGCCCAGACTGCCGTGGGCAACATCTACTACAACGGCACCGGCGTCAGGAGAAATTATTCAGAGGCAGTTGTATGGTACCGCTGCGCTGCTGAACAGGGGTACTCCTGGGCACAGTATTATCTGGGGAATATGTACCGCAATGGTCTGGGCATAACAAAGGACCTCCAGCAAGCCAGAGAACTGTATAAAAAGGCGGCTGAGCAGGGCCATTTAGGTGCGATGAGGGCCCTGGAGCATATTAAGGGACTTTAAAAGCTGCCAGCTTGTTGATTTTTGTTGTTGATTTTTGTTGTTATTGATGGGCTTTCTCATAGAGGGCAGCCAATACCTCCGCAGTGACAGAGCCTACCTGATTGTACACCACCTCTCCCCTGCGGTTTAGAACAAGGGTTTGTGGTATGGCTGATGAACCGTTTACAATGTTCCAGACCAGGTTTTCCTGCGTATCCACCGCGAAGGGCATCTTCCAGTTTCCTGCAGCGATATACTCTGCCGGATCGTCTGTTGTCAGTGAGGAATGAACTGCAAGAACTGCTATATCGTTCTTGTGCGCCCGGTAGAACGCATCAAAGTGCGGAAGTTCTCTAACACAGGGGGAACAGTAGGTTGCCCAGAGGTTAATGAAGACCACCTTCCCCCTTGCATCAGCCAGATGAAACTCCGTCCCGTCCAGACATTTAATACTGAAATCCGCTAAACGCTGCCCCACTTCACAGCCAGTGGGGACTTTTTTTTCTGGTATATTGTACCCCAACAATGCAAAGCAGAGCACCGCCAGAGCAACAGCCCCAAGCGTCCGCCGCCGGGATGTCTTCAGCCTGACATCCCGGCCCCTGCCCGTCAATGTAAAAGAAATGGCTTTGTGTGGACAGACAGTCACACACTCGCCACAGTGAATGCACTCGCGGTCTCCTACGCAGCGGACATCCATGGCACAGCTTTGAACACACATTCCGCAGCGGATGCACAGGCTCTCATCAACTTTCACTCCGATGATATTGAAACGGTTGAAAAAACCATAGAGAGCCCCCAAGGGGCAGATGAACCGGCAGAAAGAACGATAGCAAAGTACGCAGGCCAGTCCAATAGTCAGCATGATTACAAACTTACAGGTGAAGACAGGGCCCAGCATATTGAACATATCGGCATTGACAGGGTTTGCAAGCAGCCCGACAGCGCCCTCCAGCGTACCCGCCGGACAGAGATACTTACAGAACCCCGGCATGGGGATATTGTGGCGAAGGCCGTACCACAGCGGCATTATAACCACGAGGACAGCAAGGATGACGTACTTGAGATACGAAAACGCCCGTGTAAAACGGGATTTCTTAATCTTAAGCGTAGGGATTTTGTGCAGAAGCTCCTGAATGAGTCCAAACGGGCAGAGCCATCCGCAGACAGTCCGGCCCAGGATTACACCATAAAGTATGATGATGCCCAGCACATACCAACCCATCCGATGTCCGGAAGACCCCAGAGCATTCTGGAGCGCACCCAGCGGACAGGCGCCTGTCGCACCTGGGCAGGAATAGCAGTTCAGGCCGGGGACACAGGCAAACTTCGTTTTTCCCTGATAAATCTCCCCTTCAATGAACCCTTTCAGATGCGCATTGAACAACAGGGCGCTGTAAAGCTGGACCAGTCGCCTCGTTGCCGGAGGAAGTGTCTGCCGGGCAAATCCTCTGTTGGTCGGGACTTTGTTATTCACCTTATCCAAGTCCGATACACTCCGTGCATATCTTCACAG
>JAILIX010000112.1 GCA_024695065.1 Fretibacterium sp.
TGCCAGTGAAAACCTGATGGGGGCGTACAGCCGCATCCGTGATACAGATATGGCCAAAGAGGCGATGAACTTTGCGAAGCTCCAGATACTCGTTCAGTCAGGCAACAGCATGTTGTCTCAGGCGAACCAGCTTCCGCAGAATGTGATGAGCCTGATGCGGTGATGAGATTTCATCAATAAGACGAAAAATCAATCCTCCGGTGGTGCGCCAGAGGATTTTTTTTGTCCTGATCGTATTTTACCCCCGGGCCCATGGAGGGATGCTTGCCCTGATCCCGCAAGATGGATATAATCTTAAATACTATCCCTCTTACAGCGGGAGGACATCGCGGAAAGGGAGGAAGGTATGAGAATGATTTCGGTGGTGCAGATTGTGGATACGGCCGGCGTTATGCTCTGTTCGACGAAGATATTGCGGATTTTCCGACGAAGTAAGTCCTCCCCCCCTTCCATTTCTTCCAGAGCGGAAGGGCGTATTTTACAGAAATAACGCAGGTGCCTCTTTTCAAGTAAAGGCAGTCTGTATAAGAATTACCATAAGTTTTACACCACTCCAGCCCGCTCAACATTTCATCCAGAATGACCGAAAGAAATTACAGTGGTGTTTTAAAGGGGGGGGAGATCCCCTTGTTTGTGTGATCCAGGGAGGGCTGAACGATGACTGTAGTCATAAGTCACAATATCGCGGCGTTGAATGCCTACGACAAAATGGCCGCCGTTCACAAGAATCTGTCGAAAGCTATTGAAAAGTTCTCATCGGGCTTTCGTGTCAACTCCGCAGCGGATGATGCGGCCGGTCTTGCCGTCAGCGAGAAGCTTCGGGCCCAGATGAAGGGTGTCGACCAGGCTGTCGCCAATGCTCAGGACGGTATGAGTCTTATACAGACTGCCGATGGTGCTCTTGCTGAGACACAGGACATCCTCAACCGTATGCGGGAACTCTCTGTCCAGGCTGCCAACGGCACTCTCACCGCCCAGGACCGTTCCTATATTCAATATGAAGTCAGCGGGCTCCGTGAGGAGGTCACCCGCATTGCCAATACCACACAGTTCAATAAGAAGAAGCTTCTCAATGGTAATGCGGCGGGGCAGTGGAGCAGCGACAAAACCGCCACAAAAGCCATTATCCGGGGTGGCCTTCGTGATGAGGACCTATTTGGCCAGAAGACCTCCTTTGAGGGCAACTTTAGAATAGATATTCAGGCTGTACCGGGACAAAATGCGGTGATGAAGACAAAAATCTTCACCCATTTCGAAGAAGTGGATTACTATACCTACGTGGGATCCGGCAACTATCGCGACGATAACAACAAGGAACTGACCGCGAGCGAGGCAGCAAAAGCTCTTGATGGTTACTACTCTTTCACTCTCATCAATAAGGAAAACCAAGCGTCGCAGGTTGTCTGGCTGCGGGCGGAGGCAGGGCAGTTCTCCAACATGTCGGAGGTGGCGCAGGCCCTGAACGAGGGGGCCCTTGAGGATACGGAATACACGGCGTATTTCGACTCAAAGGCCGGAGCCCTTGCCATCCGTGCCAGGGGACATGACTTTGACGTGAGTGGCAACGCGCACGACATTGGCAAGCTCTTTGGCGTAAGTTACTACGCCCCCGGAATCATAGAGGGAGGTGGGGGGAATACAATCGATGTCGTGATCCCTACCACTCCTACGATTCCGACGCCACCTTCACAGGACGCCCCGGGGACCCCCACGGTCTCCGACGCATCCGGAGATCTTGTTGTGGACACCACAACTTTGACTTATGACCACACCTACGACAGTACTGAGGCCGTCGTCAATATCACGGCCGACGGTGTTTATAAAATTTCCGGCAGTCACGACAGCATCTCTGTTGCGGATGGCGTCAAGGCAACTATCGTTCTGGACGCCGTTAGCGTTAATAAGACGACAACCGTTACGGATCCTACTTCCTACGGTGATGCTGCCTTCACAATAGGCGATAATGCGGAAGTGGATCTTGCCCTGGTGAAGACCACTACGCTGACGAGCGGATACGGCCGGGCCGGCCTGGAGGTTGAGGAAACCGGCACGGTCAGGGTTTACAACAACACTGCCGGGAACGGAACACTGAACGTCAATGGAGGGTACTACGGCGCAGCCATCGGCAGCGCGGGGAACATCAATGCTGACCCAAGCGACGAGACGGATACGGTAGACCACAACGCGGGGAATATCATCATCTACAGCGGAAATATCAATGCCAAAGCATTAGAGAATGGACACTTCGGGGCTGCTGGCATCGGCGGCGGAATCTATGGCAATGGTGGTTATGTCGCCATCCATGGAGGTACGGTCAGAGCTGAGGGAACAAGAGGCGGGGCGGGCATCGGCAGTGGACGCATTGGGCACCCCGATCAGGACAGCGCCGCGGATATCCTCATCACCGGAGGAACGATTACAGCTATCGGGCACGAAGGCGGAGCGGGCATTGGCGGAGGCAGCGGCAGCGAATACGTAAAAGACGAAAATGGTCGTTGGAAGTTTGATTATTTGGGAACGTCTTCCCCTTCCTATGGCAGGATTGTCATCACAGGAGGGGATATCACGGCCTACGGATCAGGCTGCGGCCATGACACTCGCGGCGGAGCAGGTATTGGCGGCGGAGAATACAACATCGGCGGGGAAATTATCATTACTGGAGGAAAAATTAAAGCACAAGGCTTCTCTAATAATGATGATGACGGCGGAGCAGGCATTGGCGGCGGGGCAGGTGGGCCCGATGTCAATCCTGAATTTGGCAACGGCGGCAAGATTTTCATCACCGGTGGAGAAATTGAGGCCATTGGGGGAAGTGGCTGGGCCTCCTCTGCGGGCATTGGCGGCGGCAACAGAGGTACGGCGGGAGAGATCATCATCACCGGCGGAACGATTACGGCTACCGGTGGAAATAATCAAGACATGGCCAACGGCGGCGGGGCGGGTATTGGCGCCGGAAGCGGCAGCGGGTATATAAATGGGGATGGGGAGATTATTGTCGATGAGGCCGGGAAGATATATATCCTTGGAGGAACGGTTACAGCTCAGGGTGGCTTCGACGCGGCGGGCATCGGCGACGGCGGTACAGACAAACTGGATCATATTTTTGGCATTTGCGCTTCCAGCGGCGGCGAGATTGTCATCGCCGGCGGCACGGTTACGGCCACGGGCGGGGTCTCCGGCGCGGGCGTCGGCGGAGGAAACTGGGGGCAGAGCGGCACGATAAGAATACAGGAAGGGCTCACTGTCAACGCTACACGGGGCTACAGTAATTATTCGACGACAGACGGCGGCGGCCATCCCCGTACCCCAAGTGAAGATCTTCAGAAAGACATCGGCCACGGAGACCATGTCACGGAAGAGAACGATGACGTCCAGTACGGGAACATCCGGGTTATTGATCCGGCGGACGTGACTCCTACCCCTTCCTCGCGGGGAAAATACACTGATATCATCCAGACGATCGCAGAGTCCAATACGAACCTGTCTGATGTTCTGGAACTGGAAAACGACGCAGGGAATCCTCTGTTATCGGAACCGCAGACCATCACCATTACCCGGGGCGACGGCACCCAGTCGCGGCTTACGCTGTATGCTGACGATAATATGGACAGCATGACTCAGAAGCTGAACATGGCTATTTCCGGGGCACTGGGCACTACAGGCTCCGGGGGTATGGCAGGTGCCTACTCCTCCGGTACGTTGAAAGGCGATGCGTCAGAGCGCTTTGTCGCCTACGTGGCGCCGACTGCCGGCACCCGGTACACCTCGGAGTCTGTGGAAGGGACGATGCTGTTCCGATCGCTTCCCTGTGGTGTGGATGGGGCGCTGGCTTTCAGCGGCAACAGGGAACTTCTGGACTCTTTGGGCCTCAATTTGATCCAGGAGGCCAAAGAGAACCAGTTCATCGTGAATATCACCGATGCCCACACCGGCGAGGCAGTGGCGAGAGACATCCGAATCACGGGCAATAAACTCAACGGTGTGCTCCACAAGAACGTGGACATTGAGTTCGACCCCATGGCGGGCATTGAGGTTAAATGGAACGACGAGCAGAAGCTGTTTGAGTACTCTGCTTCTAAGTATACGACGTATCTGCATCTGGCGGACAACACGACGGTGCTTCAGGTGGGGGCGAACGAGGGCGAGGATCTGGCCCTCGATATTGGGGATATGAGCGCACACGCCCTGGGGCTGGATGCGGTGAATGTGACGAACCGGGCATCTGCCGCGCGGGCTATCACGCTGATCGACAGAGCCAACGACAAGGTGTCCGCCCAGCGGTCAAAGCTCGGTGCGTACCAGAACCGGCTGGATCACACCATCGGACGCCTGAGTATTGCCAGTGAAAATCTGATGGGGGCGTACAGCCGCATCCGTGATACGGATATGGCCAAAGAGGCGATGAACTTTGCGAAGCTCCAGATACTCGTTCAGTCAGGCAACAGCATGTTGTCCCAGGCGAACCAGCTTCCGCAGAACGTGATGAGCCTGATGCGGTGATGAGATTTCATCAATAAGACGAAAAATCAATCCTCCGGTGGTGCGCCGGGGGATTTTTTTGTCCTGAAAAAATTTTATCCACGGCTCCGAAAGGGCTGCTTGCCCTGGCTCCGCAAGACGGCTATAATTTTTGTATACCAATCTTATTGCGGCGGGGACGTCGCGGAAACGGAGGAAGACATGAAAAAGGTTTTAGCGGTGCTGATTGCGGTGGTGCTGGCTGTTATGGCCGGTGCGGCGTGGGCGGAGTGGAAGCCGGAGAAGAGCGTGTCTGTCATCGTTGCGTACAAGGCCGGGTCCGGTACGGACAACACGGCGCGAGTACTCTCCAAATTCGCGACAAAGAGCATCGGGCAGACCCTTGTGATTCAGAATCAGCCGGGAGGCTCCGGTTCCATCGGCTGGACGGCGCTCTCCCAGGCGAGGCCGGACGGCTACACTCTGGGCTTTGTCAATCTGCCCACCCTGTGCTCCAACATCGTGGAACAGCTGGGCGATTACAAAATGGAAGACTTTGTCCCCATCTGCAATCACGTGAATGAGACGTCGATGGTCATGGTGAAGAAGGACAGTCCTTTCAACACGCTGGCTGAGCTTGTGGCTTTTGCCAAGGAGAATCCCGGAAAGCTGAAGGCCTCCACCAACGGCAAGAAGGCGTCCAACCATATCGGTGCGCAGCTTCTGGCAAAGTCCGCGGGCTTCACTTACAAGGCCATCCCCTACGGCGGAACGGCTGACCAGCTTTTGGCACTGCGCCAGGGTGAAGTGGACTTCTCCGTCGCAAAGGAAGCAGATATTGCCGCGATGGTGTCGGAAGTCAAGGTACTGGCCGTGTTCACGACAGAGCGTATGCCAAGTTTCCCGGATGCGCCGACACTGGGCGAACTGGGGTACTACAGCAAGTGGTATGGCAGCGCCCGCGCCATCGTTGCTCCCAAAGGAACTCCTCAGGAAGTTATCGACTTTTATGCTGCCGCTTTCAAGGCTGCGATGGAGGACCCGGAGTATATTGAGGCTGCGGAGAAGGCCGGCGTCACGACGCTCTACATGGACCCGACCGAGACGGCAAAACTGCTGGCCGACCAGTACAGGTTCTGCACGGACGAGGTCTCCAAGCTCTGGGACTGAGGAAGAGATATCATCAACGGGAGGCGGGCTCTGCCTCCCGTTATTTTTAATTGAAGCTCAGGGGGAAAGCCTCCCTGAAACCCCCGAAAGGCGGTTTAATGTATGAAGAAAACGGACATTGGCGTATGCGCGGTTATGTACAGCGTGTGCCTGTTCTTCCTGACGATGACGCTTCAGCTTCCAAAAGCGGCTCAGATTTATCCGCTTTGTATTATCGTTCTGCTGGCGGCGCTGACGACGCTTCATGTAATCAACATGGTTATCGCAGCCCTGCGTCAGGGCGTCACCAGCGGGCTTGAGGACTTTAAAGACTTCCTGCCGGCGCAGTTTTTCCCAATCTTCGGCATGGTGATGGTGTATCTGGCTTTGATGCCTTGGGTGGGCTTTTACCTCTCCTCGGCGCTTTTCATGTTGGGGGCCCTGTTGTTCCTTCGTGTAAAGTGGTGGCAGATTCTTCTGGCGGGAATTGTCCTGCTTGCGCTGGTCTATGGCGCGTTTACGGTCTTTCTGGGTGTCCGGCTCCCGGCCGGCCAGCTTTTCAGTTAAGGAGGCGGGGCAGATGTTTGAGACGTTAGGACTGATGGGGCAAGGCTTTATGAACGCCCTTCACCCGGTCAACCTCCTGGCTATGACTGCGGGCACCACCATCGGCATCGTGATTGGCTGTCTGCCCGGGCTTTCCGCTGCCATGGGCGTGGCGCTGCTGTTGCCGATGACCTTCTCCATGGACGCCTCCACCGGCATGATCATGCTGGGGGCTATTTACTGCGGCGCAATTTTCGGCGGCTCCATTTCGGCAATCCTCATCCACACACCGGGCACCCCAGCGTCCGCTGCGACTGCCATTGAGGGCTATCAGATGACACTGAAGGGCCAGGCTGGCAAGGCGCTGGGCACGGCCTGCATTGCTTCGTTCTTTGGCGGACTGCTCTCCTGCATCTCGCTGTACTTCTTCGCGCCTATTCTGGGACAGCTGGCGATGAAGTTCGGATCGCCGGAGTATTTCTGGCTGTCTATCTTTGGCCTGACCATCATTGCGGGGGTCTCGTCCAAGTCCATGGTCAAAGGACTGATGAGCGGTGCGTTAGGCCTGCTGCTCTCGACGATTGGCATGGACCAGATAGAAGGGGTTAAGCGGTTCATGTTTGGCCAAAGCTCGCTGTACGAAGGGATCAACGTTACCTGCGCGCTGATTGGCCTCTTTTCCATGAGTCAGGCGCTGATTCTTGCGGAGGCCAGGATCAAGGAACGAGCGCGGGCCAGGGAGTTCAGCGATTCCATGCTGCTGAGCAGAAAGGAACTTAAAACCCTTGCGCCCACCATCGGCCGGTCGTGGATTATCGGCAACCTGGTGGGCATTCTGCCGGGTGCCGGAGCTTCCATCGCGTGCTTCATGGGATACAACACCGCGCGGCAGTTCTCGAAGCACAAGGAGCTCTTCGGTCACGGCAGCTACGAAGGAGTAGCTGGCTCCGAGGCGGCGAATAACGCTGTGACGGGCGGTTCCCTTATCCCTATGCTGACCCTTGGCATCCCCGGCGAGAGTGTGACGGCCGTGCTGATGGGCGGGCTCATTATCCAGGGGCTGACGCCTGGGCCGAACCTCTTTTTGGGAGAGACGGCGAAGATGACCTATACGTTCTTTGCGGGCTTTGTACTGATTCAGTTTTTCATGCTGGGCATTGGGCTTCTGGGCTGTCGGGGCTTCGCGCAAATTGCACGCCTGTCTGATGCTATCCTCATCCCGTCTGTCACTATCCTGTGTGTAGTGGGCTCCTTCGCCATCCATCAGAACTTTGTAGATGTTGTTATCATGATGATATTTGGCGTGATCGGCTATCTTTCGAGGAAATTTGGTCTGAACAACGCGGCCATCGTGCTGGCGCTTATTCTGGGTCCTATTGGCGAGACGGGGCTGCGGCGCTCTCTTGAGCTCTCCGAGGGGGACCCCTCCATCCTGTTCTCTACCCCGGTGTGCTGGGTGCTCATTGTCCTGTGCGTGCTGGGTGTGCTGTCGCCGTTCCTGATGAACCGCATGACCGGCGGGGCATCTGACGTGGAAGAATGAATAATTTCAGGAGGGGGCGTGGATTCCGTCCCCCTCCTGCCTGCAATATTTTTCGGCGCGGAAAAAAGCACGTGTTACTTTCCCGCTTTCTTCAGGATATAATAAACGTAATTATATTATATTGTTGTCTTACCCAAAGGGAGAGAGTAGCATGAAGCAGTTTCCGTTGGGCTTTATCGGCTTCAGCGAGGCGGTATCCAACATGGGCAGGGGGCTTCGGAATGAAGGTTTTAAGGATATCCTGGCCTATGATGTGGCTTTGAACAAGGAGGGTCCCTACCGTGACACAGTACTGAAACGCTGCGATGACGCGAAGGTCACGGCGGTGTTTTCATCAAAGGAGCTTGTGGAGAACAGCAGTGTCGTGATTATTGCCGTTCCGGCCCGGTTCACGGCCTCCATGGCGGAGGGGCTGTTGCCCTTCGTGAAGACGGGCAGTCCGGAAAGGAGGTCTCTCTTCGTGGATATAACGACGGCTATGCCGGACATCAAGGCGAAGCTGGCGGATGAGTTTGCGAAGAGGGGCGCGGATTACATAGACTCAGCTATACTGGGACCGATGATGACCCTGGGGCACAGGGTTCCCATTCTGGCTTCCGGCAGGGGAAGCAAGCGCTGGCGGGATCTCATGACACCCTTCAACATGAAGATTGTTCTGGTCAATCCCAGGGATCCTGACAGCACCTCCGTGGGCGAGGCATCGCGAATCAGGCTCGTGCGCAGTGTGTTTATGAAGGGTATTGGAGCCCTTGTTGCTGAAACCATGCTCTTTGCCAGAAAGTGCGGCATTGAGAACTATATACTGGACTCCATCGCCGGATCCATGGACAGAGGCTCTTTCAGGGATATTGCCCTGCGCATGGCCGGGACAGATCTCGTACACTCGGAGCGCCGTTCCTTCGAGGTGGGGGAGTCCATGGAACTCATGAAGGCAGTGGGGGTAGATCCCATCGTGGCCGCTGCTGTGAAGGAACGTCTGGACCGTACCGCTGCGCTGGCCGTGAACGAGGAGCTTCATGGTGTTATTCCAGGGAAGTTCGAGATGATCTATGACCTTTGGGAGAAGAAAAGGTATAAATAAGTCTCAGAACGGATGAGCAGACATGTCTCCGGATGGAAAGGGGATTTCCTTCCAATGCCGGAGGCCGGCTCCGGCCATGCTATTATGAGACAGTTTGTGATATGATATAAGCAACGTTTTGAGAGCTTTAGCGTTACAAAGACAAAAGGCGGGAATGGAATAATGAAGCATAAATTGGGGCTGCTGGAGCTTCTTTCCGTTGGAAGCATGTTATTTGGGCTTTTTTTCGGAGCGGGAAACCTGATATTTCCTTCTCTTATGGGACAGAGCGCCGGGAGCAGTGCTGTCCCCGCTCTTTTGGGGTTCCTTGTCACCGGAGTGGGGTTGCCCCTGCTGGCCGTGGCGGCCCTTGGTGCCACACAGTCCGACGGCCTGCTTCAGCTCAGCCAAAAGGTTGGCAGAAATTATGCCCTCCTCTTTACCTGTGCCCTCTATCTTACCATTGGGCCTTTCTTTGCCATTCCCAGATGTTTTGATGTCGTTTTTGAGACAGGGATTGTGCCGCTGTTGCCCGAGGGAGTTTCGCACCGGCTGGCCCTTTCCGTCTTTTCTGCCGCGTTTTTCGCCATTATGCTGACGATTTCCCTGCATCCCGGGAAAATCCTCCTGTGGATTGGCAAGCTGCTCACCCCTCTTTTCCTTGTGGTCTTCATGGGGGTTATGGGGATGGCGCTTATTTATCCCATGGGAAGTGCGGAAGTAGTGGCTCCCACCGCCGATTATGCTGTTTTGCCCTTTATCAGGGGCCTGCTGGAAGGTTACAACACCATGGACGCCCTGGCAGGGCTGGCCTTTGGCATTGTGGTGGTGAACGTGATCACTTCCCTCGGAGTGAAGGAGCCCGGCGATATATCCTCCTGCGCCCTGCGCGCCGGGATATTCAGCAGCATATTGATGTCCTTGATTTACGCGGTCACCACACTGGCTGGAGCCCAAAGCCGTGCGGTGTACCCCCTTGCCGAAAACGGAGGCGCCGTCCTTACGCTCATTGCCCGGCACTATTTTGGGGGCGCCGGAGCCAGTCTGCTGGCCCTGCTGATTTTCTTTGCCTGCATCAAGACCGCCATCGGGCTGGTGACGAGCTGCGGCGAAGCCTTTGTTCAGATGTTCCCCAACAAGCTTACGTACAGACAATGGACCGTGCTTTTCAGCTCGGTTTCTCTTGTGTTCGCGAATCTGGGACTGAGCAGCATCATTCAGTGGTCCATTCCTGTCCTCATGATGCTCTATCCGTTGGCCGTGACGCTGATTCTGCTTGCTTTGGGGCAGAAATTCCTTGGCGGAGCTGCTCCTCTGGCCTACAGAATCGTGACCGCTTTCACACTGATCTGTGCTGTCGGGGATTTTCTGAGAACGCTGCCCGCAGGGATTGCCCCGAAACTTTCCCCGGTGATTGCGCTCTTTGCGCGTGTACTTCCGTTTTACGAACTGGGGATGGGCTGGGTCATTCCGGCACTGGCAGGCATTTTTATCGCGCTGGGTGTCCATTATCTTCGGAAATAGCCCCATGGGTCTGGATGTCCCTGTCTGCCTGGGGCTGCTGGTTCTGAGCTTTTTTCCTGCGAAACTGCGCAGTAAAATGAAGGGGGGAACGGACTCAAAGGCACTGATAGCATCCGCCGTGAGTCTGTGGCGATGGATAGAATGGGATTGTTTGTGATATGATATTGATATATTAAAGCCTAAATTTAAGGAGGTTTGAAAATGAGGAAATTTGTGTTGTGCATTGCGTGTATTGCCTTGTTGGCTGTGCCTGCTCTGGCAGCGGACACCATCAAGGTGGGGCAGCTTGCTGCTGTGACAGGGGATTTCGCAGCCTACGGGACAGCGGAGTGGGAGGCTGTCAAGATTGCCGTTGAGGAGATCAACAAGGCCGGCGGCGTTTTGGGCAAACAGCTGGAGCTTATCATGTACGACTGCCGCACCCGCCAGGAGGACACGGTGAACGCCGCCCGGCGTCTCGTGGAGCAGGACAGGGTTACGGCCGTCATCGGTCCCAACGGAAGCGGCCTGTGCATTGCTGCAGCCCCTATTTTTAACCGGGGACGCGTGCCCAACATTGGAACCCTGCCTACCAACCCTCAGGTGACAGTGGATGAGTCCGGCCGTGTGCGGCCTTATAACTTCCGCATCTGCTTCCTGGATCCCTACCAGGGCGCAATCATGGCTCAGTTCTCCGCACAGGACCTGAAGGCAAAAAAGGCTGCGTTGCTCTACGATGTGTCCAGCGACTATTCTCAGGGACAGCGCGAGTTCTTTATACGAAACTTTGAGCGTTTTGGCGGTAAAATCGTGGCGGACGAGGGTTTCCGCGGCGAGGATGTGGACTTCCGCTCACAGCTCACCAACATGAAGAACAGCGGCGCGGACGTGTTCATCTATCCGTTCATGGGCAAGTCCCTGCCACTGGCGGTTAAACAGGCCCGGGAGCTGGGCATCGCGACGCCCATCGTCGGCGGTGACGGTTACGGCGACTTTATGTGGGAGATTGCTGGGGACGCCCTGGGCGACACCTACTGGGTCAGCCATGTGGACCGCTATGATCCTACACTGGCGGGCTTCTTTGAGAGCTATCAGGCCCACACGGGAACGGAGTGCAAAGAGTTCCTGAATGGTGTTCTGGCCTATGACTGTGTTTACTGGCTGAAGGACGCCATTGAGCGTGCGGGCAGTGACGACCCCGAAAAGGTCCGCGATGCACTGGAGAAAACTTCCGGTCTCAAACTGATGCACTGCGTTTTGACGATGGATGAAAACCACGACCCGAAAGACAAGGACGGCGTCATCCTCCGTTGCGACCCCAAGCAGCAGAAGGCGCTGTTCCTCACAAAGCTCCGTCCGGAATAGCGTCAGCCGGACAGTTCAGGCCCCTCGTCAGCGGGGGGCTGTTTATTTTATATGAGCATTTGCCTGTAAGGAGAGGATGACCCTTGAATTTCACCCTGTCCACACTGATTCAACAGATTATCAACGGGCTTTCCCTCGGCTCCGTCTATGCACTGATTGCCGTGGGATATTCCCTTGTCTATTCCATTCTGCTCTTCTCGAACTTCGCCCACGGAGGGTTTCTTGTGGTGGGGGGCTACGCCTGTTATTTCCTGCTGACCCAGTGGGGTTTCAACACCGCTGTATCCATGGCCGGCGCACTGGCAGCATCTGGTCTTACCGCTGTCCTCACGGAGCGACTGGCTTACAAGCCCATTCGCGAGCGCACTTCCATCACACTTTATCTGCTCATTGCCTCGATGGGAGTCAACATCGTGATTGAAAACCTCTTTGTTATCACCGTCGGCGGGCGTATCCGCGCCTTGCCTCAGAGTACTTTCCCAACGGGTGTGTTTGAGCTTGGCGGGGGAGTGACGGTCAGCGCGTCGGACATCCTCTCATTGGTTGTTGCAGCGATATTCCTTGTGCTGCTCCAGCTTTTCCTCACACGCACCCGCTGGGGGCTGGCGATACGGGCTGCGGCCTGTGACCTGAGGACGGCGGGGCTGATGGGCGTCAATGTTACCTTCCTGATTGGGCTGGTGTTCTTTGTAGCGGGGCTTTTGGCCGCCGTGGGGGGGATATTTCTCTCAGTGCGTTACAGCCTCTACCCTCAGTTGGGGAGTATCACGACGAAAGCCTTTATTGCAGCGGTTATCGGGGGGCTGGGGTCACTGCCAGGTGCGGTGCTGGGCAGCCTTATTCTGGGGCTTGCCGAGATGCTCACTGCGGGGTTCGTCAGCAGCCAGATGAGAGATCTTGTGGTTTACTCGCTTCTGGTGCTGATTTTGCTGGTTCGCCCCGCTGGTTTCTTTGGTCGGACCGCCAGCGAGAAAATTTAACGGGGGGGACAGCATAAGATGAAAAAAAGCCTTTTCATCAACGCGGGCATTATTGCTCTGAGTCTGGGGCTGGCCTTATGTCCCCTTGGCGGCTATCAGGAGGGTATTGTCATCCTGCTGTGCATCAACTGCGTCGCGGCAATGGGTGTCTCCATCCTGACGGGCTTTACGGGCATCTTCACTCTGGGGCACGCGGCGTATATGGCTCTTGGCGCTTACACGACAGCGATTTTAACTGTCCGGTACGGCGTCCACTGGTTCCCGGCTCTGCTTGCGGGGGGGCTGATCGCTATTCTGGTAGCGTGGCTTATTGGTGTTCCGACGCTTCGTCTGACGGGGGATTATTACGCCATCGCCTCCATCGGACTGGGTGAGGCCATCCGCCTGATTCTGGAGAACTGGCAGTCCTTCACCCGGGGAGCTCGGGGATTTCCCGGCATCGATCCCTACACCACGCGGGGAAGTTCGGTGGCCGTGTTCGCGGTCCTGACGATTTTGATGTTCAATCTTCTGGACAGCCGTCTGGGACGAGAGCTGCGTGCGTCGCGGGACGACGGTGTGGCGGCCTCCCTGCTGGGCTTCAACACGCCACGATCCCGGATGAAAGCGTTGCTCCTATCCGCGTTCTACTGTGGCATCGCGGGCGGATTGTTGGGCGGCTATATGTGCTTTATACAGCCCTCTATGTTTGACATGATGAAATCCACGGAACTGACCGCGGTGGTGGTGTTCGGCGGGCTGGGCTCCATGACCGGTACTCTGCTGGGTTCTGCTGCGATTACACTTATCATGGAGTATTTCCGTGACATCTCTCAGTACCGTATGCTCATCTACGGTCTGCTCCTCGTGGCAATTATGGTGTTTCGGCCGGAGGGGCTGCTGGGCAACCGGGAGATATGGGACTTTCTTCCCCGTTTTGCGAAGGGAAGGAGGAGCTGAATATGGAGAATAAAATCGTCCTTGAGCTTGTAAACGTGAATATGCGCTTCGGTGGCGTCCTGGCGCTGGACGACGTGAGCTTTCAGGTTGAGGAGGGCTCTCTCACCGGTATTATCGGTCCCAACGGCGCGGGCAAAACGACCGTGTTCAACATCATCTCCGGCGTCTACTCTCCCACCTCAGGGAGCGTCCGCTTCTGTGGGCGGGACATCACGTCCCTTCGTGCCTTCCGTATTAACAGGCTGGGTATTGCCCGGACTTTCCAGAATCTTCGGCTCTTCGTGCGTTCCTCGGCACTGGAGAACGTCATGACCGCAGCGCAGAATCGCTGCCGTGATGAACGTCCTGCGGAGGGGTATTTCTATAGCTTCCTGGAATCCGCCCTGCACATGGGGCGGTGGGGCACTGTCGAGAGAAAACTTCGCCAGACGGCAATGGAACTTTTAGACCGTGTGGGACTGGCGGACCGGGCGGATCAGGCGGCGGGGACCCTGCCCTACGGAATGCAGAGACGGCTGGAGATTGCCCGTGCACTGGCACTGGGGCCGAAGCTGCTGATGCTCGATGAGCCCGCAGCGGGCATGAATCCGGAGGAAGTTTTCGCTCTGAACGACCTTATTACCGGCATTCACAGGGATTTTAGCCTTACCACACTGGTCATCGAGCATCACATGGACCTCATCATGAGAATCTGCCCCCGTATTGTTTGTCTGAACTTTGGTGCGAAGATTGCGGAGGGGACGAAGGACGATATTCAGAACAATCCGGAGGTCCTCGCGGCCTACCTGGGTGGGGACAGCGCAGAGGACGGGGAGGCGGTATGATGGCCGGAACAGGCAGGATTCTGTTGGAGGCTCAGGACATCTGTGTGAATTATGGCGCGATTGCGGCGCTCTCCGGCTTCTCGCTGAAGCTTATGGAGGGAGAGATTGTGGCGGTTATCGGGGCAAACGGCGCGGGCAAGTCCACCTTCATGAATGCGCTGATGGGAATGGTGAAACTTGCAGGCGGAACTATTCTGCTGGACAGCTATCCCCTCACCGGCCGGACCTGGAAGGCCGTTCAGGGCGGTTTGTCCCTTGTGCCGGAGGGGCGGCGCGTCTTCGCCCCACTGACGGTGGAGGAGAACCTCCGCATCGGAGCCTTCACGCGAAAGGATGCCGGGGATATTCAGGAGGATTATGACTGGGTTTTCTCCCTTTTCCCGCGGCTGAAGGAGCGGCTGACCCAGTACGCGGGGACCCTTTCCGGCGGAGAGCAACAGATGCTGGCCATTGCCCGTGCGCTGATGGCCCGGCCGCGTGTCCTTCTTTTGGACGAGCCGTCGCTGGGGCTGGCTCCCATTGTCATCCGTGATATCTTTAAGGAGCTGCGTCGCATCAACGAGCAGGGCGTCAGCATTCTTCTGGTGGAGCAGAACGCGAAGCAGGCGCTTCTCCTGTCCCATCGGGCCTACGTCCTCCAGACAGGGCGGCTGCTCAAGGAGGGCAACTCCAGGGAGCTTCTTCAGGATCCCGATATTCGCGCCGCCTACCTGGGACAGGGAGCGTAACTGCGGCGTTTCCCGCGGCACTCAGAAGCGTGAGGGCAGGAGGTTTTGGCGGTTCTGCGCGCAGGGCGTGGGAAAAAGTGGTCCTTACATCAATAAAGCGAAGTCCCGCTGTCCTGTTAGACAGCGGGACTTCGTTGCTTCATACGAAGAATCAGTCCAGAAGATCTCCCAGGGTCGTCTCTCCGATGCCGTTTTTCTCGGCGTAGCCGGTCAGCATCAGGGTCAGCGCGCCGTCGCCGGTGACGTTGCAGGCGGTGCCGAAAGAATCCTGAAGGGCGAAGATCGTCAGCATCAGGGCCGTACCTGTTTCGTTAAAGCCGAGGACGCCCGTGATGAGTCCCAGGGACGCCATGACTGTGCCGCCGGGAACACCGGGCGCGCCAATGGCGAAGATGCCCAGCAGCAGGCAGAACAGCACCATGTTGCCCACCGTCGGGAAGGAGCCATACAGCACCTTTGAGATTGCCATAACGAAGAAGGTCTCCGTCAGCACGGATCCGCAGAGGTGGATGTTGGCGAACAGCGGAATGCCGAAGTTCACCAGGTCAGGCCGCAGCGTGGGCTCGGACTTCTTCGCGCATTCAAGGGCCACAGAAAGCGTCGCTGCGCTG
>JAILIX010000117.1 GCA_024695065.1 Fretibacterium sp.
ACGACGGCAGCCTGGGCAAAGGGAGTCGGCAGCTGCATCATCGGCACGCTGCCCAGGGACAAAACGGCGCAGTTCCTGGGGCTTCCGGAGAACCTGAAGGTACATACCGGCATTGCCTTTGGCTATCCCGCTCACAAAAGCCCCGTGGTGCCGCTTAAGGACGGACAGAAGAATTACTGGCGTGACGGGAACGGCGATTACTATGTGCCGAAATACGCGCTGGAGGAGATTGTCCGTTATCTGTAGGCGCTGAAGGACGCCCTCCTCCTTACGGGGGGCCTGCCGTACTGGAACGCAACTGCGCGGGCCCTGTGCATAAGGGCCGGTGTTTGCGTTTACGGCAGGCCCCCTGTCCCCTCCGCCTCCTCATACCGCTCAGTCTCCGCATCCGCCCAGAGTTTGTCGAGCTTGTAGAAATCCCGTCCCTTGTGGCTGAAGATGTGGACAATGACGTGCCCCGCGTCCAGCAGGCGCCAGTTCGCGCTGGTCTCCCCCTCGCGCCGGCAGGGCTGGCCATGGCGCTCCAGAGCTTCCTCCGCTGCGTCCATGAGCGTTTTCATGTGAACTTCAGAGTTTCCCGTCACCAGAATAAAGACGTCAGCCAGTCCTCCAAGCCCGCTCAGGTCCATCGCTTCGATGTCCTCTCCGCTTTTGTCAGACAAGGCCGACAGGACGTATTCATATTCTTTCAAAAGTTCTGTCATCAGCAGCAACCTCTCTCTTTCTTCATTCCGTTAAGGCCAAGGACTCCAGCCGCTTGAAAATAGTCTCCTTGTCGTGACCCAGAATCAGCGTCAGGGATTCCGCGCGCCGGTTCTCGCGGATCAGGCCCCGGTTGGTGATGCCGCAGAGCTCTGCCAGCGCCATGGCTCCCGCCTTCACATCCTCGCCGGCACCCGGGGGGTAGATGATGTTCGTCGTGTGGTAGTCATAATGCCGCGCGTTGCCCGTGTAGGGGACCTCAATGCCAATACGCTGGAATATCTGTGAAGCGCGTTTGCCCAGGCCCTTCTCCCCATCGCCGTTGAGGATGCGGATGCGCGCAATCTGCCCGCGCAGACGGGACAGACTCTCCGCGTCCTCAGGAGAGGGAACCGGGATGCTGGCGTTTTCGGGCCGGACATCCGGAGAGGAAACGGGCGTCCCCGTATCGGGGAGTTTCTCCGCAAGCCGCATGGAAAAGCCCACGGTGTCCAAAATCCAATAGCTGAGCTTCCCGCTGTAGCCGGACTTTCCAGGGGCCATAAATATACGGATGCGTTCAGGGGGCAGGGCATTGGCAAACTGCAGGAGTTTCAGCATCTCCAGCGGCGTCAGATCCGTATCCACAGCGGCCACCGCCTCCTCAAGCAGGGCGGGGATCTTCGGAATAATGGAGGGGCTCTTGAGCTTGTCCATGATGATATTCATGAATTTCTGCTGCCGCTGTACCCTGCCGATATCCCCCAGAGGGTCGTGCCGGAACCGGACATACCCCAGAGCCGTCTTGCCGTCCATGTGCTGCTGGCCCTTGGGAATGTTGATGAAGAGTTTTCCCGAGTAATCCGTGTAGTGAAGGCGCTTGTCCACGTAAATGTCCACGCCGCCCAGCAGGTCAATGATGCGCGGGAAACTCTCGTAGCTTACCTTGACAAAATAGTCGATGGGCATCCCCGTCAGGTTGACGACGGTCTCCCTCAACAGGTTCATGCCCCCGTAAACATAGGCATGATTTATCTTATTCCAGCCCTTGCCGGGGATATAAACACGGGAATCCCTCGGAATGGAGGCAATGCGCACGGCATTGTTGTCCGCGTCGAAGATTACCAGAGCGATGGCGTCCGTGCGGGAAACCCCGTCCACGTTGTCCAGGCCAACCACCAGAATGTTGACCGACCCTCGCACCGTATCAATAGGGGACGGCTCCTGGGGCAGCTCAGGCTCGTCACTTCCGGCGACAGCAGTCACCACATCCTCTGACTGCATCCTGGGCAACGGCAGAGGATTGGAGGAGCGGAACACCTCAATCAGGCGGATAGTCGCCCCCCCCACCGTGGCAATAAGGATCAGGGTGACAATCCCTAATATCTTCAAAACCTTCACACAACAGCACCTCCAGTAATCTTCGGGCCTGGCGCCTGGTAGAGTCCGGCGGATTCAATATAGGTCTCAACAAGATGGGGCACCAGGAACCGGATTCCACGGCCGACGCGCATACGTCCGCGTATCTCCGTGCTGGAGATGGAAACCTGGGGAATCTCCACCACCTTCAGACTCTGCCGGATCTCCCGGGGAAGCTTTTCCAGCCCCCGCAGGTCGTACCCGGGACGGGTGGCTGTCACCAGCGTGCAGAGCGCGGGAAACTGCTCGTAATCCACCCAGGTCTCAATGTCAAGAATGGCGTCCAGCCCCGTGATGAAATACAGGTCCTCCGGCGCAATGCCCTCCGCCAGAAACTCACGCAGCGTGTCGATGGTGTGGGTGGGCCCCTCCCTGTCTATCTCCGTACGCGACACGGAGAACTCCGGCACTCCCGCCGTCGCAAGGAGAGTCATGGCATAGCGGTCCTCCGCCGGGCTCACGGCGTGATCCCGCTTGTGCGGCGAATCGCCCGTGGGGATAAAAACGATGCGGTCAATCTTCAAACTGCGGCGGCACTCCTCGGCAACCAGCAGATGAGCATAGTGTATTGGGTCAAATGTCCCGCCCATGATGCCCGTCTTTGACATGGCAATACCTCCTGATGACCGTCTTCCCTCTCCCGGCGGGGGGCACAGCCCCTCTTCCGGCGGGGCTACTCCATTATTCTATCAGGCTGAAACTCAAACTCCTCGTCGCCAATCAGGACCCAGTCTCCCTCCCGGGCTCCCGCGGCTTCAAGGGCCTCCTCAACACTGAGGCGCTTCAGGAGCCGCGAGAACTTCAGCATGGCGTCCTCCTGCTCGAAGTTGATGCGCCCCACGGCCGTCTCCAGATTCCTGTGCTCCACGCGGAAACGCCCGTCCGGCAGACGGATAATCTCCACCGGGTCCGGCGTCCCGCCCCGGCCGCGGCGGCGTGGAAGTTCCTGTACAGCGGGAGACGGCGCGTCCGCAAGAGTGACGGTCCCAGCCGGCCGCGGAGCGGCGCGGACCAGAGCCACCACCTCCCGGATCAGCTCAGGAATGCCCTCCCCCGTCAGGGCGCTCACCAGCAGACAGGGCGTCCCGCGGCGGGCCATTTCCTCCTTCAGGAGCCGGGCATTCTCCTCCGTGCCGGGCAAATCCGTCTTATTCCCCACCACAAGGCACGGCCGCGAATCCAGATCGGCTCCATAGGCGCGGAACTCCTGCCTCACAACCTCCAGATTGCCCAGCACATCCGGCTCGGAGAGGTCCACCACGTGCAGAAGAGCCCGCGTGCGCTCAACGTGGCGGAGGAACTGGAGCCCCAGCCCCTTGTCCTCATGGGCGCCCTCAATCAGGCCGGGCACGTCCGCCACCACAATCTGCTGGTCATCCACGGCCAGCACCCCCAGATTAGGAGAGAGGGTGGTGAAGGGATAGCCCGCGATGCGGGGCTTTGCACCGCTGACAGCGGCCAGAATGCTGGACTTCCCCGCGTTGGGGAATCCCACCAGCCCCACGTCCGCGATGAGCTTGAGCTCCAGAGTCAGAGTCCGCTCCTCCCCCGGATCCCCTTTCTCAGCGAAGCGGGGAGTCCGCCGCGTCGAGGTGGCGAAATGGGCGTTGCCCCGCCCTCCCCGACCGCCTCTGGCCGCAACAAACTTCTGCCCCGGCTCGACAAGGTCCGCAAGGATATGGCCCTCCTCATCGCACACCAGCGTCCCACAGGGCACCGGAACCGTCAGGTCCTCCCCGTTGGCCCCCGTACGCATTGCCCCCGCGCCATGGCCGGCGTGACCGGCCTGAAAGCGGCGATTGTACTCGAAATCCGCCAGGGTCACCACTCCCCCCACGGCCTCAAGAATCACGCTGCCGCCCTGTCCGCCGTCCGCGCCGTCCGGGCCCCCCTTGGGGATAAACTTCTCACGCCGAAAGCTCAGAGCGCCGTTTCCGCCGCGCCCCGCCTTCACCATCACTTTAGCCAGATCCACGAATTTCAAAACCGCACCCCTGAAAATTTTATAAGCGGGCTATAGAAAAAAGAGGCCCCGCGAAACAGGGACCTCCTGTGTCCTGAGATAAAATCCACAGGATACGGCTCAGTCAGCCGCCGGGACGACGGAAACGACCTTGCGGCCCCCTTTGGTGGAGTACTCCACCTTCCCGTTCACGAGGGCGAAAAGTGTGAAATCCCGGCCCAGGCCCACATGCTTTCCGGGGTGCAGATGGGTTCCGCACTGGCGGACGAGAATGCTGCCCGCGGGGACCTCCGTACCGGCGTAAACCTTGACGCCGCGATACTTCGGCTTGCTGTCACGGCCGTTGGTGGAACTGCCCTGCCCTTTTTTGTGAGCGAAAAACTGTATGTCAAACTTAAAAATCATAGCTGTACCTCCGTAATGTTTACATATTCAGGACTGCCTGACTCTATCTCCTTCAGGGAGAGCGCGATGGTCCGCGTCAGGAGTTCCACCTTTCCGGCGGAACTCCGGGGCCACAGGATCCGGATTAAAGGCCCCTCCGGGTTCACCTCACACTCCAGCCCTTCGACCTTCGCCACATCGGAAAGCCCGAGGAGCAGAGCGTGAAGCAGAGAGGAAACCGCGGCGCAGACAATATCCTTTCCCTTGTCCGCGAAGCCGGAATGCCCCCGGCTCTCGACGCCCCGAAGCGCCCCTTTCTCCCAGTAAAGCGTGACTTCCGTCATTGAAGCTCAGAGGCCGGAATCCCCCTGAAGCCTAAGCGCTGATCCCGCGGATAACCACCTCAGTGTAGTACTGCCGGTGCCCGCGCATACGGCGATAGTTTTTCTTGCTCTTGTACTTGAAGACCAAAACCTTCTTGTCCCTGGCCTGATCCAGCACCTCGGCCCTGACACAGGCGCCGTCAACATAGGGTTTCCCAAACCGGACGCCCTCGTCCCCGCCGACCATCAGCACCTTATCGAACACGACCTCGCTGCCCGTCTCGCCCTCAAGGCGCTCCACGCGGAAGCGGTCGCCCTCCTGCACCCGGTACTGCTTGCCGCCCGTTTCAATCACTGCATACATAAATAAATTTCCTCCTCCCGCTGAAGTCAGGCCCCCCGGATTTCCCGGCGGAATCGCCGCAATGCTGCCGGCAGAAACGCCGCAATCCTCAGGATTTGAATTTTTGGCTCAGAAGCCATGCCCGCTTCACGCGATATTCAACCTTTCTAATTTTAAGCATCTCATGGGCTTTCGTCAAGAAAGCCGCAATGAATCCCTTCTCCGGCGGATGGACCGGACAAGCCAGAACACCATCAGAGGCAGCGCCGCCAGAAGCACGTACGCGGAAAGTGACAGGCCGGTCTCTGTTTTGTTCTCCGACTCCCTCAGCCAGTCCACGGAGAAACGCATCCCCTCGTAGAGAATCAGGGCGAGGGGGGCCACAATGGCGTCATGCGGCTCCTGCCCTGCGTACCCGCGCTTCATCAGCCGCCGCTCTACAAGGAGCAGCACTGCCATAAACACCGCCGCAAGAAGCGAGTAATACAGCTGCGTAGGATGGCGGAACTCCCCCGCGGGGTCGCGGAGAAAGTGCACCGCCCAGGGCACATCAGACACCACGCCCCGGCAGCAGCCATTGAGAAAACATCCCCACCGCCCCACAGCAATCGCCAGCATCGCAGGGGGCGCAGCCACATCACAGAGACTCTGAAAGGATATCTTTGGATTACGCCGGCAGAGAAGAAAGGCCGCCAGAAACGCTCCCGTCACGGCCCCCACCTCAGACAGTCCCCCCTGCGTGAGGATAAGGGAGGGGTTGGCCGCAAAAACCCGGAACTTCCAGATAGGCTTGAAGGCAGCAGCCCCAAGGAGCATGGCAAGGAAGGTCCAGCCGATGACGCGCCGGGCCTCATCCTCATCCACACGGTACAGCCGGAGCCGCCGGAGGCTCCAGCAGATCGCCAGCGAAAGGGCAATCATCCACAGGACATCGTAACTGTCCAGGCGGAAGTTCCCTATCTGGAGAAGCGCAGGATACATCTCTGAGTGTCAGTAGCGGCGCCGCGGGCCGGAGCTTCTGCGGGGGCCATCATAGGAACCGCCCCGCGGGCCGCCGGGAAGCCCGCTGCGCGGGTCGGAGCCTCCTTCGCGGGGGCCGTCATAGGAGCCTCCCCGCGGGCCGGAGCTTCTGCGGGGGCCGCCGGAAAAACCGCCCCGCGGGCTGCGGGGGCCACGGCGCGGCGGACGGGAACGATAGTTTCCGTCCATATTGGAGGCGTCGAACTTCGGCATCACGACCACCTTGCGCAGAGGCGGCTCGCCGACGGACTCCGTGCGCACATCCTCCCTGTCCTTGAGCGTGGTGTGGATGACCCACCTCTCCCAGCTCAGCATGGGCTCCAGTCGGATGGGGCGGCCGTACTCCAGCGCCTGACGCGCCGTGGCCTCGGCCAGCCTCTCCAGGCTTCGCGTGCGGCGCTCACGGTAGCCGCAGCTGTCCAGACGAACCCGCGGGTCCGCCCCCAAATCCCGGAGGGCAAGGTTCACCAGATACTCTATCGCCTTCAGGCAGTCTCCGTAGCGCACCACGATATAATCCGCGGCGTCCTTCCCGGAGATGTCGATGATCTCGTCCTCCCGAAGCGCCGCCTCCGCCTCAAAGCCCATCAGGCTCAGGAGCCTGTTGACGAAATCCACCCCTCTCAGGAAGGCAAGGGGCTTCGTGGGGACCACCTCCACCTTCAGCTTTTTCCCGAAGAGCCCAAGGAAGCCACGATCTGAGCCCACCACATCGGTCCGGAGATACTCACTGGAGATTCCCCACTGTTCCGACGCGGCGGCGATCGCCTCTTCAACACTCCCCACCTCAAGAAGAAGTTTCTGTTCCTTCTGTTCCTGCTGTTCTTGCTGTTCCTGTCTTTCCTTTTCTTCGAAACTCACGAGACAAACCTTCTTTCTTTCTCAGAACGAGGTCCTTTTATCGCTCACGCACAGGCTTCTCCTGATAAAGCGTGGGTTTCTGCTGCATCTCCGCGCTGGTCTTCCTCATAATGCGCACCTGATGAACAACCCCCATCAGGGAGGAAATTCCCCAGTAGAGCAGAACGCCGCCTGGCAGCCCAAAGCAGATGAACGTCAGAAACAGCGGCATGAACCAGCTCATCATCGCCATCTGGGGGTTGCCGTTGGAGCTGATGTGCTGCTGATACCACGTCAGGAAAGCAATAACCAGCAAGAGGATAAGATTAGGCACCCACACTCCCATATGAGAGAAAAGCAGAGGAAGATTCGTGAAGGAGGAGAAGAAGACCATGATGAAGCCCAGCTGCTCCGTGGGGACAGGGACTCCGGCCTCGTCCACCAGATTCAGGGCGCCGGCCACCGTCGAAAGGACAGAACCGCCGAGATTCACGCCCAGGAAAGTTACATTCTGGAACTCCGCCGTCTTCGTCAGATCGTACAGCACACCGTAAAGAAGGATGAACACCGGGAGCTGTATCAAAAGAGGGAAACACCCCGCCGCGGGACTGACCTTGTGCTCCTTATAGAGCGCCATCATCTCGCGGTTCAGCGTCTCCTTGTCATCACCATATTTGTCCTGCAGCACCTTCAGCATGGGCTGCAGCTTCTGCATCCTCTGCATGCTGACCATCTGCCGCTGGGTCAGAGGATGTATCGCAATGCGCACCAGAATTGTCAGGAGGATAATCGCAATCCCCCAGGAGTCTGTCAGGCCATACAGGAGCTCAAGCAACTTCAACAGCAGTACTTTAGCCTGTTCCCACATAAAAAAATTCACCGTCCCTCTGAATTTAACGCGGGGGGGTCCCCGCATCCTCCTGATTCCGCGTCCTTAAAGGCGGCGGGTCGTACCCGCCCTCATGCCACGGACCGCACTTCAGGAGCCTTTTCATCGTCAGCCAGCTCCCCCTGAAAAATCCCCACTCCCGGAACACGGCAATCGCGTACTGCGAACAGGTGGGCTGGAAACGGCACCGCGCTCCCAGCAGGGGAGAAATAAATATCTGATATCCCCGGATTAAAACAACAGCAAGAAAAGCCAGGGGAGAAACCCTCCGGCCTTTCTCATCTTCTCCCGACGGGAGCATTCCATTCCGCATCCTTCCAGGTCTTTGCCAGCAGCCCCCTGCGCTTCAGGATGGCCGCCAGATCGCGGTAAACCTCCGTCGCCTTCGCCTTCAGCCCGCTGTTCTTCAGTGACAGCACAAGGACCACATTCTCCGCAATCCCCGGCGCAAGACGCCGGAAAGCCTCACGCAGAATACGGCGCCCGCGGTTCCGGACATGGGCCCTGCCCTGACGCTTGCCCACAGCATAGCCCACCCGGACTCCGCCCGACGCGTTCCTCATAAATAACAACCGCACCAGCTCCCCCTGAACGCGAAGACCAGTGCGGAATACAGCGTCAAACTCCCACCCGCGCAGCGGGCTTCCCAGCGGCCCGCTCGGCGGGCTTCCTGCCGGCCCCTTTTTCCGGGTTAGGCTCTGGTCAGGCACTTACGCCCCTTACGCCTTCTGTTGCGGAGCACCCTGCGGCCCGACGCGGAGGAAGAGCGGGCAAGAAAGCCAATTTTCCTTTTACGCGGCTTCACATGCGGCTGAAAGGTCCCTTTTTTCACAAAAATACGCCTCCTCAAAATATAAACCGTTTATAACGGCAAATCTTTTCATTCCAGCAAGGCATTATAACATACCCGGCGGAACCCCGGCAACCACCGTTACTGCCGGAGGCGGAAATTCTAACGCCGTCCCCGCAACCCCGCGGCCCCCCTGCCGGACTCCGGGGGATTGTCCGGATGTCAGTTCATCTCTTCGATGTAGTGAATGTAGTCCAGCGAACGCAGTGCCTCAATGATCTCGCTGTGCTTACGGTATTTCTTGAAGTCCTGCTCGCTGATGGTCATGGAAACGGAGTAAACGCTGAGGCCGGAGTTCACGTAGGCGGGGTTGGACTCAATGTCGTCAATGCGGAGCCCCAGCTTGCGGATTGTCGTGACGAAGTCCTGCAGGTTGGCGCTGTTCTTCAGCTCCAGATGGACCTCAAAGTGGTTGGAGCGGTCCTTCAGGATGGCCTCAAAGCGCGGGAACTGAGAGAGAATGCACAGAAGCGCGGCAAAGGAGATGAGAGTGAGCGTGTAGAACCCCATGCCGATAGAGATGCCCACCACGCTGCAGGCCCAGAGCCCCGCCGAGGTGGTGAGCCCCTTGATCTGGCTTTTGGAGCTGAAAAGGATGCTGTTGCCGCTGATCATAGCCGTGGCAACCACCGCCGCGGCGGACACCACCGCAAAGGTCTCCCCCGCCTCACGGAGGAGACAGATATCAATCATCGCGGAGGAGGCAGAGGCAAGGGAGACAAGGATGAACGTCCTCAGCCCTGCCGAGTGGCGCTTGCTGGAACGCTCGCACCCCACGATGGAGGCCAGCAGAACGGACAGCCCTATCCGGAAGAGGACCGACCACAGGTTGATGCCGGTGGCCCAGGTTCCCAGAAGCCGGGCAATGGGATCTTCAATAATCATTCAATAATCATGAGCAAAGGCTCCCTTTCCTTCATTGTATTCTGAAGGGGGCGGACACCCCCATGCTGCCTCAGTTCAGTTTATTCGAGTGGAACCGCCGCCGCATGGACACAAGAATGTTCCTGTTTTCCTGAGGCGGGGCGGCCTCCCGGACCGGCTCCGTCACGTGCTCCGGCAGCTCCGCCTGTATCTCCCGGATACGCTCTATCAGGAAGTTGACGGCGTTCTTTTCCTCCTCATGGCGCGTCAGCGGCTTCGTCTCCTCCGCCGTCTCTCCCTCCGCGCCTGAGGGGATGGAACGGGACAGGACCAGCGACAGCTTGGCGCAGGCCGGGCCCAGCAACTCATACAGAACGCTGGAGGCCAGGACAACCGTCCGCAGCGCGCTGCCCATATCCCCACCCAGGGTCCGCGCCCCCAGCTCCGCCAGACCGATGGCCACCCCCGCCTGAGGGATCAGCGCCAGCCCCAGGTATTTGCGGACGGAGGGCGCCTTATGCGCCAGAACGCAGCCAAGAAACGCGCCGCTGTACTTGCCCGCAATGCGGACAAGGAAGTACACAATGCCGAGGGTCAGGAACGACGCGCCCGCGGTATGGGCGAGGTCCTGCCCGACCGGGTGCCCCAGGAGCAGCCCCAGATCAAAGCTCACCCCCGACCGGACGAAGAAGAGCAGAAGGAAGGGAGGGCTGAAGTAGTTGAGCTGCTTGAACAGCTTGTCGTCCCCGGTGATGTTGATGTAGACGGTCGCCATGGACATGCAGCCCAGCAACGGCGAGACCCCGATGACCTGACAGAGGCCGCAGAACGCGAACAGCACCGCCACAGAAATAATCAGGCGGTTGTCCGTGGATCGCGTCGCCGGAAGCAGCACCTTCAGCAACACGCCCAGCAGCGCCCCCAGGAACAGGCTCCCCAGATTGATGAGAATCGGGGCAATGATATTCTGAGGGGCAAAGCCCACGCCGGAGACGGACGAAGCAAGGGCCACGGAGATGGCAATGCTGTACGCCAGAAGCCCCACCACGTTGTCCAGCGCCACGACCTGAAGCAATGTGTTCACAAAATCACCGCGCGCCCCCATCTGGCGGATGGTCATCATAGTGGAGGCGGGCGCGGTGGTGGATGCCAGCGCCGAGAGGACGACGGAGAAAGCAAGGTCCATCCTCAGGACAAAACGGGCGGCAATGAAGACGGCAGCAGAGGCGACGCAGGTCTCCAGAAGCGTGATGACCAGAACACGGGCCCCGTTGCCCCTGAGGGCCGCAAGCCGGAAGAACTGCCCCGTGCTGAAGGCGATGAAGGCCAGCGCGATATCCGACAGGAAGGCCGTGTTCCCCACCACGATGCCGGGAACCAGGTCCAGACAGTACGGGCCGATCAGGATGCCGGTGACGATGTAAGCCGTCACGTTCGGAAGCCTCAGCAGCTTGGTCAGACGCGTCAGCGCAAAGCCGCACAGAAGCATGACAGCAACCGTGATGATGCCCACAGAAGCTGATGAGCCATTTTGAATCAGCAAAGCGTGGAGCTGCTCGAACAAAACCTTCCCCCCCTGCGTGATCAGGATTCAAAAAAAAAATAAAAAGCTGCCCCCCATGCCTTGGCCTGAGGGACAATATAAATCTGTCTGAAAAATTTTACCACTTTTTCTCCGCATTGGTAAAGCCTCGCGGAGAAATTGAGGGCTGAAATTTTTTACGGGCCTCCGGCTTCGTGGCCCTCCGGCTTCAGCTCTGTTTCAGCTTCGGGAAAAGGTCCCTGAGCGCGGGGTAGATCCGGCGGAACTTCTGATACTGCGCCTCGTAGCGCGCGGCAGTCTCCGGGTCCGGCTCGACAGTTTTCTTTACCCTGACCAGTTCCCGGCACGCCGCGACGCTTTCAAAAGCTCCGCAGCCCACCAGCGCCAGCATGGCCCCGCCATAGCCCGGCCCCTCCTCCGTCTGGGGAATATCCAGCGAGATATTCAGCACGTCCGCAAGGATTTTCTGCCACAGGGGGCTCCGCGCCCCGCCGCCGCAGAGCGTCGAGCGCCGGATGTTCAGCCCAAGGCTCTTTGCCACCTCAAAGCTGTCCCGGATGGCGAACGCGACGCCCTCCAGCACGGCCTGCACCATGTCCGCCCGGGACGTGTCCATCGACAACCCGGTGAACGTCCCCCGCGCGTCCGTGTCGTTGATGGGGCTCCGCTCGCCCATGAGATAGGGCAGGAAGAACACGCTGTTTCTGCCCAGCCTCTCCTCCCCGATCGCGGCCTGCTCGCCGGCATAGTCCCCGGTCCCGAGGATATCGCCGCAAAACCACTTGTTGCAGCTCGCTGCCGAGAGCATACAGCCCATCAGATGATACTTCCCGTTGGCATGGGCGAAGGAGTGAAGGGCATTATGCGGATCCACGCCGAACGTGTCCGACGCGATGAAGATCGTTCCGCTCGTGCCCAGGGAGAGGTTGCACGCCCCGTCCGTCACGGTGCCCGTCCCCACGGCGGCGGCGGCGTTGTCCCCCGCTCCCGCGGCGACCTTCACCGTCTGCGGCAGACCCAGCTCACGCGCCGCCTCCGGGGACAGAGTCCCCACCGTCTCCCAGCTCTCAAAGAGCCGCGGCATCTGCGCCTCCGAAACGCCGCAGATATCCAACATTTCCTTTGACCAGCGCCTGTTCTTCACGTCCAGCAGCAGCATCCCGCTGGCGTCGGACATATCGCAGCAGTGAACGCCCGTCAGCCGCCAGTTGATGTAATCCTTGGGCAGCATGATCCTCGCAATGCGGGCGAAGTTCTCCGGCTCATGGTTCCGCATCCACAGAAGCTTGGGCGCGGTGAAGCCCGCAAAGGCGATGTTGGCCGTCAGCGCGGAGAGCTTTTCCCTGCCCACCTCGCTGTTGAGCCATTCCGTCTCCTCCGCCGTGCGCCCGTCGTTCCACAGGATCGCGGGCCGGATGACCGCGCCGTCTTTATCCAGCGCCACAAGGCCGTGCATCTGGCCTGCACAGCCAATGCCCGCGACGTCCGAGGGGTCAGCCCCCCGCATCAGCTCACGGATGCCCTCCGTCACAGCCGCCCACCAGTCCCCGGGGTTCTGCTCGCTCCAGCCGGGATGGGGCAGGAACAGCGGATACTCCTTCGACACCGTGTTCAGAATGCTCCCCGCCTCATCCACCAGGAGCAGTTTGACCGCTGAGGTCCCCAGATCAATACCGATAACCTTCATTTTGCCTCACCTCCACATGAAAACACTCACACCGCAAAAAAACTCACACCACGTGTTGTTATTCTGCCTCAGGCCTTGGCCTTCTTGGTGTTGCGGAGGAAGTCGACATAGACCGCCAGCAGGATGACCGCGCCCTTGATGATGTACTGCCAGTCGGAGTTCACGCCCATCAGGTTCAGGCCGTTGTTCAGGATTCCGATGATAAGCACGCCGATCAGGGTTCCGCCCAGCCGGCCGGAGCCGCCCGCCATGGAGGTTCCGCCGACAACCACCGCCGCGATAGCGTCCATCTCCGCGCCGTCGCCGCTGGTGCAGGTCCCGGAGTAGAGCCGGCTGGCGATGGTGATGCCCGCGAGCCCCGCCATCAGGCCGGAGAAGCTGTAGACAAAGAACTTGGTTTTGGCAGTGCTGATGCCGGAGAATCGCGCCGCCGTATCATTGCCGCCCACCGCGTAGATGTGCCGGCCGATCCGCGTGCGGTTCAGAATAAGCACCGCGATGATGAACACCGCCGTCATGGTGATCACCGGCGTCGGGACCGGCCCCACGTAGCCCGCGCCCAGGAACTTCCACGCCTCCGTCATGCAGCGGATGGGTTTGCCGCCGGAGAAGACGTAGGCAATGCCCTTGGCCACGTTCATGGAGGCGAGGGTAACAATAAACGGCGGAATTTTGGTCATGGCGATGACCATGCCGTTGAGCAGGCCGAAGATCAGACCGGAGAGGAGCGCGATGGCAATGCCCACGCCCTCCGGCAGCCCGTACCACACCACGGCCGCCGCGCCCAGCACGCCGGACATGGCGATGATGGAGCCCACCGACAGGTCGATGCCGCCCAGAATGATGACCATCGTCATGCCGCAGGCCAGCATGAGGTTTGTGGAGCTCTGGCGGAGAACGTTGAAGATGTTCGTCCGGGTCAGGAAGGTATCGTGGGTCGCGGGCCACAGGTACAGAAACATCACCATCCCCGCGAGGGCGCAGATGATGCCCATATTATCGACAAAATAACGCTTGACTGACTTCATTCGTCTTTTTCCTCCCGTCAGGATTTAATCGGCTGTGCCGTCTTTGTCTCCTCGGTGGTTGCAAGCCTCATGATGGCCTCCTGGCTCAGATCCTGCCAGTTGATGCAGCCTGTCACCCGGCCGTCGTACATGACGTACACCCGGTCGGACATATTGATGATCTCCGGCAGTTCGGAGGAAATCATAATGATGGAGACCCCCTGCTTGGTCAGGTCGTTCATGATCTCGTAAATCTCCGCCTTGGCGCCGACGTCAACGCCGCGCGTGGGCTCGTCCAGAATCAGAATCCGGGGTTTGGTGGCCAGCCACCGCCCGATCATGACCTTCTGCTGGTTGCCGCCGGAGAGGTTGCCCACCGCCTGCTCATGGCTCGGAGTCCGGGTATGCATTTTGTCGATGAACTCCTGAGTGATCTCCGCCTCCCGGGCCTTGCTGACCCGGAGACGGCGGATGAACTCGTGGAGCACCTCGATGGTGGAGTTGAAGCTCACGCTCTGGACCATGTAGAGCCCCTCCTCCTTCCGGTTCTCCGGCACCATGGCGATGCCCGCGTTCATGGCGTCCACCGGTGTGTGGATAGACAGTTCCTTCCCGTCCAGCGACACCCGGCCGGTGGAGCCCGGCATGAGGCCGAAGACGCACTCCAGCGTCTCGCTGCGCCCCGCGCCCACCAGCCCCGCGAAGCCCACGATCTCGCCCCGGCGGACCTCGAAGCTGACATCGCTGACGCGCTTGCGGGTCTTGCGGCCGTCGTCGATATGCTCGCATTTCAGGACGACGTCGGTCCCCTCCACGTGGTCCCGCACGTAGTAAGAGGACAGTTCCCGGCCGACCATCATGCGGATCAGTTCCTCCCGCGGCGTCTCCTTCACCACGCGGGTGCCGACGTACATGCCGTCCCGCAGCACCGTCACGCGGTCGCAGACCTCGTCCAGCTCGCTCATCTTGTGGGAGATATAGACGATGCCTACGCCCTGTTTTACCAGATTTCTCATGATTTCAAAGAGCGCGCTGACCTCCCGGTCGGAAATGGAGGACGTCGGCTCGTCCATTACAAGGATTTTGCAGTTGAAGGAAATAGCCTTGACAATCTCCACCATCTGCTGCTGAGCGATGCTGAGCCTGCCCAGCAGGTCCCCGGCGTCGATGCCCAGACCGAAGCGGTCCAGCATTTCCTGAGACTTGCGGAGCATTGTCCCGCTGTCAATTCCGAAGGGCCCCATGAGCTCCCGCCCCAGGTAGATGTTCTCCGCCACCGTCATGTGCGGCACCAGCACCAGCTCCTGGTGGATGATGGAGATTCCGTTTGCCCGCGCGTCGCTGACGTTATGAATCGAGACGGGCCTGCCTTCAATGAGGATCTCGCCCTCCTCCGCGTGATAGATGCCGCCCAGAACCTTAATCAGCGTCGACTTGCCCGCACCGTTCTCCCCCAGCAGCGCGTGAACTTCCCCCGCCCTGAGCTGGAAGTTCACGTTCTGCAGCGCCTTGACGCCGGGGAAGGACTTGCTGATATTTTTCATTTCAAGAAGATATTCGCTCACCTGGTCTCACCACCCCTAATGATTGCGTATGAAAAAACCTTGCCTCCCGTTTGACTCAGAGGGAAACTTCCGCTGATCCCCCGAACCCACCAAGAGGCAAGGCTTTCCCGGATTTAATCAAACCGGGTCAGACTGCTGAGAAGCCTATTGCCAGCCGCCGTTGTTGTACTGGGCGATATTTTCCGAGTTGATCATGAAGGTCTTGATGGGATAGCGGCCCTCAAGCTTCTCGCCCGCCTGATGCTTGTAATAGAGCTCGGCGATGGTCTTGCCGATGGAGATGGGCGACTGGGCGCCGGTGCCCGTGACCTTGCCCTGACCGATCAGAGCCTTGATGTCGGGGGAACCGTCAACGCCGTAGATGAGCGCCTTGGAGCCCGCTGCCTCGGCCGCCGCGTAAGCGCCGAGCGCCGTGGGGTCGTTGCCGCCGAAGATGGCGACCGCGTCGGGATGAGCCGTCAGAGCGTCCGTGCCGTTCTTGTTGCCCTGCTCCTGATTGCCCATGCAGTCAATCTGCGCCACCACGGTGAAGCCCTTGCCCTCGATGGCCTTCAGGAAGCCGTTGGTGCGGTCCACAACGGACTGCATGGTCGGGGAGTCGAGGACGATGATGTTTCCGCCCTTGGGGCACTTCGCCACCAGGTCAACGCCGCAGACGTAACCGGCGTTGTAGTTATCGGAGCCGGCGTAGGTCACAAGGTAGCTCATGTCGGCGACCTCTGTGTCGAAGCCGAACATGGGGATGCCGGCTTCCTTCAGCTTGTCGAGGCCGGCGATGATGCCGTCGCGGTCCACCGGGTTCACGAACATGGCCTGAACCTTGCGGCTGATCATGTCCTCGATCTGGGCGATCTGCTTCTCGTTGCTGTTCTGCGGGTCAAGGGCGACGAGCTTGTCCCCGTGAGCCTCGACGACCTCCCTGATGGCTCCCTCAAGAGCCACAAAGAACGGGTTGGTGCCGTCCATGCAGGTGTAGCCGAGGAGCTTGCCCTCCGCGCCCGCGGCGCAGGCGAAACCGGACACCAGGCACAGGGCCATCACAAAAGCGGTAAACTTGCGCATATCAAAAAACCTCCTTTTAATTTGACT